>CABVBB010000235.1 GCA_902496505.1 uncultured Peptococcaceae bacterium | reverse complement strand
GGCAGCTGATAATTTTCAGCGATCTTCCGCACCAATGCAGCTGCGGACTGCCAATCAGGCAGTTTTTCGCCCAAGAAGGCGTGGAAAACAGTGCCGGAGGTATATAAGGTCTGCAGCTCGTCCTGGATGTCCAGAGCGGCAAAAATATCTTCGGTATAGCCTACTGGCAAGTGAGAACTGTTGGTGTAATACGGTGTAGCATCCTGCGCGTCAGAAGCGGTGATGATCTCGGGATAGCGTGCCCGGTCATGCTTAGCCAGACGATAGGAGGTGGATTCTGCCGGAGTGGCTTCCAGATTGTACAGATCGCCATATTCCTCTTGATAGTCGGAGAGACGCTCGCGCATATGGTTCAAGACGTCCTTGGCGAATTGCTGTGTTTCTGGATGGGTGAGATCCTTATGCAGCCATTTGGCATTGAGACCGGCTTCATTCATGCCGATGAGACCGATGGTGGAGAAATGGTTCTCAAAGGAACCCAGATAACGTTTGGTATAAGGGTATAAACCTTCGTTGAGCAGATTGGTGATGATGGTCCGCTTGGTTTTCAGCGAACGGGCGGAAATGTCCATCATCTTGTCCAACCGACGGTAGAAATCCGCTTCATCCTCTGCCAGATAAGCGATACGGGGCAGATTGATGGTGACGACACCGACAGAACCGGTGCTTTCACCGCTGCCGAAGAAGCCGCCGGATTTTTTGCGCAGCTCACGCAGGTCTAAGCGCAGACGGCAGCACATGCTGCGGATATCACTGGGGGCCATGTCGCTGTTGATATAGTTGGAAAAATACGGCGTGCCGTATTTGGAGGTCATTTCAAAGAGCAGACGGTTGTTTTCCGTATCGGACCAGTCAAAATCCTTGGTGATGGAGTAGGTCGGGATCGGATACTGGAAGCCGCGGCCATTGGCATCGCCTTCGATCATCACTTCGATGAAGGCTTTGTTGACCATATCCATTTCCTTCTGGCAGTCTTTGTACTTGAAGTCCATCTCTTTGCCGCCGACGATGGCATTGAGCTCTGCTAAGTCATCTGGTACGATCCAGTCCAGCGTGATGTTGGAAAACGGCGCCTGAGTGCCCCAGCGGCTGGGGGTATTGACGCCAAAGATGAAGGATTGGATGCACTTCTTGACTTGGTTGTAATCTAAGTTATCCGCCTTGACAAAAGGCGCTAAATACGTATCAAAGGAGGAAAACGCCTGCGCGCCTGCCCATTCATTCTGCATGATGCCTAAGAAGTTGACCATCTGGTTGCACAGTGTCGCCAGATGCTTGGCAGGAGCAGAGGTGATCTTGCCGGGTACGCCGCCTAAGCCCTCCTGGATCAGCTGCTTGAGCGACCAGCCTGCACAATAGCCGGTCAGCATGGACAAGTCATGGATATGGATGTCCGCGTTGCGGTGCGCATTGGCTACTTCTTCGTCATAGACTTCGCTCAGCCAATAATTGGCCGTGATAGCGCCGCTGTTGCTGAGGATCAAGCCGCCGACAGAATAGGTGACGGTGGAATTTTCTTTGACCCGCCAATCGGAGACATTGACATAGTTGTCCACGATCTCTTTGTAGTCCAAAATGGTGGAGCGCATATTGCGGATCTTTTCGCGTTGTTTGCGGTACAAAATATAGGCTTTAGCCACATCATCGTAGCCGGATTGGATCAGCACGGATTCCACGCTGTCTTGGATATCTTCCACCTGGATCACATGATCTTTGATCTTCGGCTCAAAATCTGAGGTGACCTTGAGCGCCAACAGATCGATGACGCTGGGATGGTATTCTTTATCCTGCGCTTCAAAGGCCTTGGTGATGGCTGCACTGATCTTCGTGATATCAAAATCGACTACCTTGCCGTCTCGTTTTCCCACTTGATACATTTTATCGACCTCATTCGTTTATTAATTGACACTGGACATATTATAGCATGCCCATACGGCAAAAGCAATCAATATCTAGTGGCAAAATGCCCAAACTATTGTTCACGACCACTAGATATTGTCAACGCCCCGAAGCGCTGTCTGCGGTACCAAAGGGGCGAGCACCGCCTGAAAGCCTTGCATTTCGGCCGGTGTGCAGCCATGCAGCCCCTCTGTGAGCAAGCTGCCGGAGTCGATGAAGCCCTGCAAAAAATAACGTTTCGCGCCTTTGATCCATTGTCCGATCTGGAGGAAATCTCCCGGGCTGTGCAGCTCTTTGACCACCGTGGTGCGGAACTCATAATCCACTGCGCCGCTGAGCAAAAATTCTACGCTCTCTATTACTGGCTGGAGATCAATATCTGCGATGCCAATGGTCTTGGCGTATTTATCCGGCGCATTTTTGATATCCATCGCCACATAATCCACCAGCCCCTGCGCGACCAATTCCTTGAGCGCCTGCGGCTGGCTGCCGTTGGTATCCAGCTTGATCTGATAGCCTAACTGCCGTACACTCTGCAAAAATGCGCCCAGCTCGCGCTGCAGCAAAGGCTCACCGCCGCTGATGCAGACGCCGTCCAATAGACCGGCGCGCTTCTTCAGAAAAGCCAGCACCTCTTCTTCAGATAGCGGCGGCGCCTCCGTCCCCACTACCAGCTCAGCATTGTGACAAAAGGGGCAGCGAAAATTGCAGCCGCTGGTGAACAGCGTACAGGCCACCTTGCCAGGATAATCCAAAAGGGTCAGTTTCTGCATGCCTTGAATCTTGATCATCGCGATCAGCCTCCTCCAAAACGGACATAAAAAATCGGAAGCATTCCTAAGGCAATACCTCCGATCGGTGCTTGTTCAGTTATTTTCGTGAAAAACGAAGCCGTCTTTATCCATAGCAAAGATCATGGCGTTTTCGGCATTTTCGATATGCTCGGTGGCTAATTTGGCCGCCAATTTGGCATCCTTGTTGGCCAAGGCTTCGACGATCTTTTTATGTTCTTCCAGCGCATATTTGCTGCGGCCAGGTCGGGAAAGCGTCGCCGAACGGAAGCGCTGCAGCTGCTCCTGCAAAATATTGATGAACTGCACCAGCCGCTGGTTGTGGGCGGCTTGATAGAGCAGATCATGGAAGGTCGTGTCGATGGAGACGATGCCCTGCAAATTGTTTTCCTCTGTCTCCTTGGCCTCTCTGACCATCTGCCGTTCCATCTCTTCTAGTTCCTCATCAGTGATGCGCACGGCAGCCAGACTGGCAGCCAGAGCTTCCAGCGCACTGCGCAGCTCATAGACCTCGTGGATATCCTTCATGGAGATGCCTGCTACATAAGCGCCCTTGCGCGGCACCATGACCACCAAGCCCTCCAGCTCCAGCTTGCGGATCGCTTCTCTGACCGGCGTACGGCTGACGCCCATTTCCTCCGCCAGCTGGATCTCCATCAGCCGTTCACCTGGCTTCAGGGTCTGGTTGATGATAGCCTCCCTCAGCGTTTCAAAAACGATATCCCGCAAAGGCTTATACCCATCCAATTTGATGGGGATCAATCTTCTCTGCTCTGTCATTTCAAGCTCACCCTTTCCCTTAATTGCTCATTTGTCATCGTCTCTGTCCAATAGACTTGTTCAAATACCTGCTGACAGCGGTCATAAAACGCCTCTGCCTCCGCCTTTTCGGCAAAAGCGCTGAAGACCGTCGGTCCGCTGCCGGACATGAGGGTATGTGTTCCGCCCAGAGACTGCATCTGCTGCTTGACCTCTGCTACTGCCGGATGCAGCTTGAAGGTGCTCTGCTCCAGCACATTGCTCAGCAGCTGCAATAATTTTTTGGTATCCCGCTTTGCTAACGCTTGCACATAGGCTTTGGTATCGGGATGCTCGGTCAATCGCTCCACCGCCAGATTGCGGTAAACGCTGGGCGTGGACACACCGAAGGGCGGTTTGACCAAGACCAGCCACAGCTTGGGACACTCTGGCAGCGTGGTCAATTTTTCACCCCGGCCGCTGGCCAGCGCTGTCGGTCCGAAGAGACAGAAGGGCACATCAGAGCCCAGTTCAGCTGCCAGCGCAGAAAGCGTCTCATCCCCTAGGCGCAGGTCAAAAAGCTTATCCATCCCCAACAGCACCGCCGCAGCGTCTGTACTGCCGCCAGCCAGCCCCGCTGCCACTGGGATATGCTTCGTAAGCGTCACCGCTACCGGCGGCGTCTGATACCTTTCGCCCAAAAGCAGCGCAGCCTTAAGCGCCAAATTGGTCTGATCGTGAGGAACAGCCCCGCTTTCCGTATACAGCGCGTATTCCTTTGCCTCCTCGATGATCAGCTGATCCTTGAGGCCAATGGTCTGCATGACCATTTCCACCCGCCGGTACAGCACATCCAGCAGCAAATTGATCTTGGCATAGGCCGTAACCTCAGCTCGCATCGCTCCACCCCCAAGCCTTTCTACTTTATCCAATATACTGTATTTCTAATTTTACCTTATTTTGAGCCGTTCGTCATTACTTTTCGTTGATCCATTAGGGATGTTTATACTTTTTTTGTCTTTACATATGCCAAAAAGCGCAGACATGGCTCGTCTGCGCCTAAAATTTTGTTATAATGCGGTCACTCAGGCTGATCGTCTACAGGATCTTGGACAAAAATGCCTTGGTGCGCTCCTGCTTGGGATGGCTGAATATCTCCTCCGGCGTCCCTTCCTCAATGATCTGCCCATCATCCATGAAGACCACCCGGTCAGCCATTTCCCGGGCAAAGCCCATTTCGTGGGTCACCACCACCATGGTCATGCCCTCGTCGGCCAGC
>CABVBB010000234.1 GCA_902496505.1 uncultured Peptococcaceae bacterium | reverse complement strand
TCGGCGCTGTAGCCGGGGCACTAGGATTGGGAAAATTGATCGCTGATACAGCAATGCCGCTTCTGCAAGGCAAAAGCTACTATGTCTACTTCATTTTTGAATGGGTGCTCATCGTTGCAGGAAATTTCCTTTTGACACCGCTGGCTATGCAGGCTGCGTTTACCGTGCCGTTGGTACAGATCGCGGCTCAACTGGGTATCAATCCTATGGCGGTATATTACATCATGATGAATGGCTGCGATCAGATCATCATGCCGTACGAATATGCGCTGTATCTGATCTTTTTCTCTGTCGGCTTGATCAGGATGAAAGATTTCATGCAAATACTAGGCGTCAAGATGATCTTGAACTTCGTTATCGTTTTTGCCTTACTGATACCTTTCTGGAAATTTATCGGTTTTATCTTTGTTTGACCTTTGCTAAAACACAGCAGTCAAAAATAGCAGCCTAACTGCCTCTGGACGGTTAGGCTGCTATTTTTGCTGGATCGTGAAAAAAATACATCACAGAAGGCCAAGGTATCTTTACAAGCTGTTTTTTCTATGGTATTTTTAATGCAGTTGGAATTGTACATAATTTTAAGTTTTCATGCTGAAAGAATAGCGAGATAGGGGGATGAGGAGATGCCCTTTAGACACATACCAGGTGCTGTCCGCTGTGAATTAAAAAAAGGCGATATTATCATTGATGAAGATGAATTGGTGACGCATGTGTATTATTTGACCTCGGGGACAGTCAAACGCATGGCAGTCGATGAGGATGGCACTAAAAATGTGCTGGAGATCAAGACGGCTGTTGGCAGCGTAAGTTCTATCATTGGGATCTATATACTCTATACGTCTTCAAGATGCTCACAGCTTGTTTTTCAAGCAAAAACAGATTGCGTCTGCTATAAGATCGAATGTGAGAAATATTTGAAATGGGTACATGACCAGCCGGATATTTTAGAAGAAACCATCAAATTTTTGATGCTCGAATTTGAAATACTTTCTTATGCATTTAAAGGCAGTTCCAAAAAAACGACGGCGAAGCAGGTCTGCAAGTATCTACTGGACAATGTGGAAACAGACGGACAACGATATTACATTCCTAAAAAATATACCAATCATGATATTGCCTGCATTTTAGGCATACACAAGATGACACTTT
Source organism: uncultured Peptococcaceae bacterium (assembly GCA_902496505.1). Taxonomy (GTDB): domain Bacteria; phylum Bacillota; class Peptococcia; order Peptococcales; family Peptococcaceae; genus CABVBB01. Next base: position 3,562 of record CABVBB010000234.1, on the reverse strand, counting down.
CCAAGATCCTGCGAGCCCTTCGAGAAGAGATGGTCATTGAAAGCAATAATCGGGAAATGGTGGTGCTGGATTATCCAAAACTGCAGAAATATGCTAATGAAGAAAGCCTGCAGTATAAGAAGAATCGTAAGCAGCTATAGGAAATGGGGGCTATAGTGCACTTTTTCTATGCCAGTGATGCCGTCGTGTGGTATAATAGAAAAAACGCAAGGATCGGCTGACAGGAGGCTGATCGATAGGAAGGAGGCGAAGGGGATGAAACAGATCTTGGAGACGGAGCGGGTCTATCTGCGGCAGTTGACGCAGGAGGATCATGCGGCTTTGTGCAGTCTATTGCAGGATGCTGAGGTGATGTATGCATATGAGCACGCCTTCAGCGATGAAGAAGTGCAGGAGTGGCTGGATCGGCAGCTTACGCGCTACCAGGAGGACGGCATCGGCTTGTGGGCCATCATTTCCAAGGAGACTGGCGAATTTTTGGGTCAATGCGGGCTGACGTGGCAGGAGACTGACCAAGGCCGGGAATTGGAAGTGGGCTATCTGCTGAAGAAAGCGTATTGGCATCAAGGCTATGCGACAGAAGCGGCGAAGGCCTGCAAGGAATATGCTTTCTACGTCTTGGGCAAAAACCGCGTGACAGCGATCATTCGCGACAATAATCTGCCCTCGCAGAGAGTGGCCAAGCGGCTGGGCATGGTGCCGGAGCGGCAGTTTGTGAAACATTATTATGGGATGGATATGCCCCATATCGTTTACAGCATCACCTGTCAGGAGGACTGTTTATGATAGACAGAGAGGATGTATTGGCTCAGCTTGCAGAAATGGGCGTCTGCTATGAGGAGATAGCGCACGAGGCGGTCTATACCATGGCAGAAATGGAAAATGAGCAGATCGACCGCTTGGGTATGGTCTGTAAAAATTTGTTTCTCAAGGATGATAAGGGCCGCCAGCATTATTTGGTCGTTCTGGCTCAGGGCAAAAGCGCTGATCTGAAAGCGCTGGCCAAGCAGCTAGGCAGCCGGCCGCTGGGTTTTGCTTCAGAGGAGCGGCTGTATAAATATTTGGGCCTTCGTAAGGGAGAGGTGACGCCTCTGGGCATTTTGAACGATGACGAACAGGCCGTCACGGTCGTCTTGGATCGTTCGCTAAGGGAGCAGCCTAAGCTGGGCGTGCATCCGAATGATAATCATTTCACTATCTGGCTGAGCTATGAGGATCTGTGCCGTGTGATCGAAAATCATGGCAATCCTTTGCTGCTGGCAGACTTTGCTTGAATCACTAAAGAGCCGTTGATCTTGTTCCCCAATGGGGGAGAAGATCAACGGCTCTTTTTGGTATCGGTATCGATCTATTGTATAAGGTGATCGGTGGAAAGCGGAAAATGCTCAAAGCACAATGGCCGCAGCACGGGGAAGTGATGCGGCCATTGTGAATAGCTCAAGAGGGGGATCATTCCAGCAGCTGGCCGTTTTCGTCCACCTTTTTGGGGATGAGGTGCTCAGCGCGAGAATGATGAGTGGTGTGCAGCAATTGATGCGCCCGATGCCCCAGAGGTTCACCGAGGAATTCTTTGTACAGCGCCTGGATCTCGGGATTGTCATGAGAGTTGCGCAGCTGGTAGGAGGCGTCCTTGGCGTACATGCTGGCGATACGAGCCTCTCGGACCCAGTCTTGCGGCGGTACGGAGGTACGGGGCTGGCCGCCGCCGGAAATGCAGCCGCCAGGGCAAGCCATGACTTCGAGAAAATGAAAGTCTGCTTTGCCGGCGCGCACTTCTTCGCAAAGTTTGCGGGCGTTGCCTAAGCCGTGGGCGACAACCACTTTGATATCGCCTGCACCGGGGATATTGACCGTAGCGCGCTTGATGCCTTCCAGACCACGGACGGCTTCCAGATCTAGGAGGTCGGCAGGCGGTTCATTGCCAGTGACGAAATAATAGGCCGAACGGACGGCTGCTTCCATGACGCCGCCAGTATTACCAAAAATAAGGCCTGCGCCGGAGCCGACGCCCATCAGCGGATCGAAGCGGCTTTCTTTCATCTCAGCAAAATTGTCCAAGCCTTTCTTGCGCAAAAGATTGGCATATTCGCGGGCGCAGAGGATGACATCGTTGTCTTTGATGGTATCATCGCCATAATAGTCAGCGGCCCCGTGCAGCTCAGAACGGGAGATCTCAAACTTTTTGGCGACACAGGGCGTCAAGGTGACATTGAAGATCTTATGCGGATCGAGATTGTTCTTTTCGGCAAAATAGGTCTTGACCACAGGCCCCTGCATGCCGATAGGGGAACGGGTGGAGGAGACATGATCCAAAAGGTCGGGATAGTAGTATTCGACGAATTTGACCCAGGCTGGGCAGCAGGAGGTGAATTGCGGGAGGACGCCGCCGGTGGTGATGCGCTCGACCAATTCGGAAGCTTCCTCCATGATGGTCAGGTCAGCGGAAAAATTGATGTCCAGCGCATAGTCAAAGCCTGCTTCTTTCATGGAAGTAGCCAGCTGGCCTTCGACCCAGCTGCCTGCCGGCAGAGCAAATTCTTCACCGACCCCCACACGGGTGGCTGGAGAAGGCTGAGCGATGACGGTCAGCTCAGGATCGTCTATGGCGGCCATGACTTCGGCGACTTGATCCCGTTCACGGATGGAGCCTGTCGGGCACCACAAGGCGCATTGGCCGCAGTGAACGCAGATGAATTGGTCGATGGTCGGCAGCTCGTAAAAACCGTAGACGCTCTGGACTTTTTCACAGGCTTCCAAGCATTGGCCGCAGAGGATACACTTAGAATCATCGCGCATGATGGAGGGATCTTCTGGATCGATCGGCACACGCCCCTTGAGCTGAGCCGGCAGAGCAGTAGCGCTGCGGTATTGATTGGGCAGCCAGCCGGTGCCGCTGGGATCGCTGACCGGTGTGCAGCCGGTCACGGCTACAGCAGCACTGGCGATGCCGGTACCGGCCATCAGTGTTAAAAATTTGCGTCGGGAAAGATGGGGGGATGTTGTCATATGAAAAACTCCTTTCCTAAAAAACAACTGGGGAGTGAGCAAGTATATTTTCGCTTATCACATACCCAAATTGGACAAAAAAATGCAGGATTTTGCCGTATGGATCGATCATATGTATTGATGGGTGGCATTATGGCAAAAAAAACTTTCAGCACAAGCGGAAATGTAAAATATCTGTAAAAATGCGCTCACAGGCACTCATTCTCACATTGACTATTAGCATTTTTCAACTTACAATGGAGAAGATGCAAATACAACGGAGCGATCCCGGGTTTTGATGTGGAGGGCAACATGGTCATCGATCATAAGGAACCAACAAAAAACGATACACGGTCAAAGGTCATCTCCCTATTGGTGCTGGCGCTGATCTTTATTACATTTTGGTATATGCTGGATATTGTTTTACTGACGTTTATCAGCACTTTTGTTTTCTATCATCTGATCGCGGCATTGGAGCGCAGATTGGATAAACTTTTCGGCGGGCGCAAGATCCCGGAAAATCTTTTGACCATCGTGGTCTATATCTTGGTCCTGTCGCTTTTGGCCCTATTGGCTT
>CABVBB010000233.1 GCA_902496505.1 uncultured Peptococcaceae bacterium | reverse complement strand
ACAAATAATGTCTTTGTGTATAAATTTTTCATCTGTTATAATCAGGGTATTATTTAAAAAGTTCACAGCCTATTCAGGGCAAAGCTGTTCAAAAATGATCCAGGAGGGATACGATGCATACCAACCAAATCCGCTTTCTGGCTGAAATCAACCGAACTCACTCCTTACACAAAGCCAGCGATAATCTGCACATCACGCCGCAGGCTTTAAGCCAATCGATCACAGCATTGGAGCAGGAGCTGAATACTAAGCTCACTGACAGTTCGCGCAAAGGCACGAATCTGACCAAGCAGGGACTCATCTTGCTGGAAGCCGGCGAAATTTTCTTAGCGACGATCGATGAGATCCAAGGTTCACAGCCCAGCAATTACCGCCACCTGCCCCATGCCAAGTTATCCATAGCGGCCACTGATGCCCTGTCTTACACTATTTTGCCGCCAGCCATCAGCAGGCTTTACTACGACTATCCTAACGCGCAGGCTGATATGCGCTCCCAAGCGACAAACGATATCATGCAAAGTCTGGAGGATCATTCTTCCAGCGCCGATGTCTCTTTTATCTCGGTTTACCATTACAACGACAATACGCTGCCCATTTTGGCGTGCCATCCGCAGCTGCAATTTCAGCCCATTTTAAGCAGCCGCTACTTTTGCAGTGTGTCTAAGCAATCCCCATTGGCACAATATGAGGCCATCTCCTTAAAAAGCGTCTTAGCGCATCCCATTTTGCTGTATACCTCCGGCAAAGATATTATTTTGGATCTGCTCGATCACTACGGGACTCCACGAAAAGTAGTGTCTATCGATAATTTTTCCGTTTTTACACAAATGCTGCAGCAGGACACGTCTTATGTCACGTTTGCGCGGGTGTATAATTCCGTCACGACCATGATGCCTTTAGTGAATCGCAAACTCATTCCTTTAAAAGAAGATATTACAGTGGAATTCGGCTATATCTATCACCGCGAGCGCCGTTTTTCACCGGCAGCGGTAGAATTTTTGGATTTCGTTGAAAAATTCTACCGCACCGATTATGGTATTTCGTAGATCAAGCGAAGAAAGGCTGCTCTAAGATCTGATAGATGGGGGCGCCTTCACATTCGCGAGGCATATTCAGCCCCATGAGAATGGCTGCTGTGGGGGCAATATCAACGTGCTTCACATGGCGCTTGGTCACGAAGTTTTTCTTGATGCCCGGGCCGGCTGCGATGAAGATGGACGAAACAGAGGTATCGCAAACGCCCAGTGTCGTTGATAAGGAATCACCATGCTGGCCGGTATAGCCTTCTGCCAAGTAATAGATGATATCGCCGGCCTGCTCACCGCCAACGCCCAACAAAATGGCATCCTTGTTGCGCAAAACGATGGAGAACACGCGATGACCGGTTACAGGATCCTTCAGCTGATACATATCCGTCATGATGCGTTCTTCCAATTCGTATTTATCCTCTGGCGCCACAATGCCCTGTGGGTTGCGGCCTTTGAGATTGATGCAGATGGAATTGCTGCGCTGCGGTACAGCGACGGTTTTGCTCCAGTCGATTTCATGGGTATCGTTGCCGTCTGCATCTTTGACCAAAGTAATATAGCCCCAATCTTTAAAATACAGGGCATTGACTGCCGTGAGGCCGCAGAAGAAATCGCACCGACCGTGTTCCGAAACGGTTTGCCCGTGGTCGGACACCAAGAGAATGGTCCAGTCCTCATCCAAAAGCTCCATCAAGCTGCCGATATAACCATCAGCTTGGATATACACATCACGGAATAATTGGCGGTAGACTTCTGCAGAAATATATTCGGTGCCGCTGCGTAGATTGTCTAAGATAAGATGGCCTTGCAGATCGATGCTGTGGAAATGGGAGAAGATCAGCTCGTAGCCCTGTTCACGGGCGAGGTATTTGATCGCGCCGGCATTCCAATCAGCGGCAGCGCCCCAGTTGGCAATGACACATTTGGAGAGCAGGATCTCTTCGTTGCCGGCAGCTGTGCAGACGGGCTGCGGATAACCGACATGATCGATGACCTCTTTAAGCAGGGTTTTGGGATGCCAGAGGGTATCATTGCTGTAATCCATAGCGGCCGAAACCCACAAGCGGATCTTAGAACCGTCAGGGGCGATCTCGATCAAGCGGCAGTTGCGGTTGGCTGGGATCTTGTTTTCCCCTTTATATGCCTCATCAATGAAATCATGGACAAATTCATCGTATTTTGCGGTAACGATGGGTTCTGTCTCTTTTTTATTTTTATAGATCGCGACACGGTCATAAACGCCCTGCTCGTTGGGCAGGATCAAGACAGAACGGTGGATTTTGCCCGATGCGTTGAGCAGAGTGCATTCCTTAGCGCCTTCTGGAGCAGCAGCCCAGCCGGCAGCCGGTCTGATCGGTGAAAAGACCACATCAAAAGGCGTATTGGAGAAATTGTGCACTGCTTCTTCTCTCGTAATGGCTACGCCGCTCACTTCCTGAGCGTGGACTTTATCAAAGTTGGTCGGCTCAGACGTTTCCTCCACTTCCATGCCGGGAATGAAGCAGTCGATCTTGCTGTCAGAAGCCAGCTTGGTGATGTACTTGACTTCTTCTGTTTTCTCGCTGGCGATCAATACTTTTTCCGAATCCACTTCGGCGATACCCAGATTGGGGCCAGCCGGCTGTGTACCATCAACGACGCTTAAGTTAGGGTTAGTGCTGGTTGGCGGCCAAGAAGAACCGACCCAATGCCAGACTAAAGTCTTGACGCCGGCTTCTGCTGCTACATTCCACAGCGGTTCCGCCTGGCAGCGTGTCGAATCAAAATTATAGAGCATCACGTCCAGCCTTTCTGGATCATGAGCGTAATATTCGCTGATCCCATGCACGCAGGGGCTGGCGCCAGTAGCCAGGGTCGTCCACATTGGCGGCGTTACGGTGGGATGACCGCCGATCATACTCAGATCTTCTCTGGCGGAACCCATTTCGATCAGACGCTGCACATTAGGCATGCAGCCTTCCTCAACATACTTTTTGGTGAGCCGAGGATCCATGCCGTCAACACCGAGAATCAACAATTTTTGGGCTGCTTTTTTCATTATTTTTTCCTCCTCAAGAAAATTAGACTAACGAGGTCGATTGCTGTTACTGACCTTTGCACCTATAGTAGCAGTCAATTTTAATAATGTAAATCAGAGGAATATTGCTTGGGTGAACACGTGTAAATTTTTGATTTACACCTGGCAGGCTGTGATGCCGGCGCTGAAAATCTCAGTTGAGGAGGCGGTGCCGGTAAGATAGACGGTACGGACGAGCTATGGTAGAATGAGAACATAAGCCGACTTTGGAATTTATCCTGCGTCAGACGGAGTGCCGGGCGGGCGCAGAGATCGTTATCCATGGCCGCTTCACTATCGAGAGTTTAGAGGAGCAAACGTTTGTCTTATGCAGAAAGAAGGAGAACAGATGACGCCTTGGTTTGAGGTCGAGCAGCTGGCAGGGGATACGTATGCCATCAGTGAATACAAGCATTGGGAAGAACCGCACTGCTATCTGCTGTGCGGGTGTAAGCGGGCGGTGCTCATCGATACGGGCTTAGGGATAGCGCCTATTGAGCCGATCGCAGCGGCGTTGACGGAGCTTCCTATCGAGGTCCTGACCACCCACGTGCATTGGGATCATATCGGCGGGCATGCGGATTTTGCCCAGACGGCTGTTTTTCCATCGGAAGCGGCTTGGCTGGCGGGAGCGTTTCCTTTGCCGCTGGAGGTCGTCAAAAAGCAGCTGATGCAGCAGCCGTGCGATTTCCCGCCGGAGTTTGTGCTGGAGGATTTCTCTCTGCGGCCGGTGACCGCTGCTCACTGGCTGAGGGATGGCGAGATGATCGATCTGGGCGGCAGAACGTTGGAAGTCGTGCATACGCCGGGGCACAGCCCGGGACACTGCTGTTTTTATGAAGCGGCGCGGGGCGCGCTGTATGCGGGCGACCTCCTTTACCAAGGCTGTCTCGATGCGTTTTATCCCACCACTGATCCCGTGCTTTTTAAAAAGTCGGTGGACCGGGTCAGTCAGCTGGCCATCACGCAAATCTGGCCGGGGCACCACAAGCTCTGCATTCCGGGAGAATTTGTCCATAGCGTCCGGCAAGGTTTCCAAAGACTGGCTGATCAGGGCAAGCTTTGGCAGGGGGCGGGGCTGTTTGATTTTGGAGATTTCCAGATCCATCTCTAGGAAGTCGTGGTATAATGGTCTTGATACAGAGTGCAGAACGGAAAGTGTAGAGGAGGATCATGATGAGCTATATGCAGGAACCACTCAAGGTAAAGCAGGTCGAATTGAAAAATCGCCTGGTCATGCCGCCCATGGCGACATCCAGCACCACAGACGGCACGGTGAATCAGAAGCTGCTGGACTATTATCAGGAGAAATCAGCGGGCGGCTATATCAGCTTGATCATTACAGAGCATAGTTATGTGCATCCGCAGGGGATCGCTAGTCCTGGACAGCTGTCCATGTCGCGGGACAGTGATATCGAAGGCTTGAAGAAGCTGGTGCAGACCATCCAAGCCAATGGCACCAAGGTCATCGCCCAGATCAACCATGCAGGCAGCGCGGCCAGCAGCAAAGTGACCGGTATGGCTGCGGTCAGCGCCAGCGCTGTCCGCAATCCGGCCCCCAGCGGCCGCAATGGGGAGATGCCGCAGGCCATGACTCGGGAGCAGATCGCGCAGGTGGTCAAGGATT
>CABVBB010000232.1 GCA_902496505.1 uncultured Peptococcaceae bacterium | reverse complement strand
GGGGGATATGAAGCGGGACAAGCGCTTGATTGGGGTATTTTTACTGCTGCTGGCCGTGCTGTCTTTTTGGACAGTCAGTGCTTTTTGGAGTACGGAAACCGTTTCCAATCGTGAGAATCGTGCCTTGAGCGCGGCACCGGAGTTTAGCTGGGAGAATTTATTTTCTGGCGATTATTTGATGGGCTGGGAGGATTATCTGGTCGATCATGTCCCCGGACGCGAGGCCATGTTAAAAATAGCGGATGCTTACAAAGATCATCTTGGTCCAGAGCAGTCGGTAATGCTGGTGACTACGAAGGCAGATATGGGTGTGCTGACCGATTCGGGCGCAGATCAAAATCAGCAGCTCTTGGTTTTGGACGATCGTTTGCTGGAGATCTATCAGCACCAGCCTGATACGCTTAAGCGCTATAGTCAGGCGGTGATCGCTTTGGCTGAGGCCATGCCTGAGGAGGTCAACAGCTATTTACTGCTGGCGCCGAACCGCATCGCTTTTGAGGAAGAGGCGTATCGGAAATTGAACGATGACCAGCAGGCAGCTATTGAAGAGGTCTATCAGACGATCGCACCTTATGTGACGCCGGTACAGGCTTATGACCAGCTGGCACTGCATCAGACGGAAGATATTTATTTCCGCACGGATCATCATTGGACAATGCTGGGGTCCTATTATGGTGCGCAGGCCTTTGGGCAGCAGGCGGGATTTGAAATGCTGCCGCTGGCGGATTATGACAAGTATGAATTGGACGGCTTTTTTGGCTACCTCTATCAAATGTCTCCGACGGCGTCGATCGCCAAGCATCCAGAGGTATTGGATTATTATCTATTGGATGGTCAAAGCGACCCAGTCAAGTGTTATTACTACGATGAGGAAGATGGCCAGCTGGATCATTTCGACAGCGAGACGATCATCCCGTCACTGGCGGAAGAAGGGGCCAATTACGGGGTGTTTTTGGGCGGAGATTATCCGCTGATGGTCATTGATGGACGTAAGCCTAATGATCGGGTGCTCCTTGTAGTCAAGGATTCTTATGGCAATGCACTGCTGCCATGGCTGACGCCGTATTTTGATCAGATCATCGCCGTCGATCCGCGGCAGTATCAGGGAGATCTGCCTAGTTTAGCAAAAGAATATGAGGTCACCGATTTTTTGGTGGTCGATTATATCAAAGCAACGATGCTGCCAGCCTTTGTTGAGAATTTGGAACAGTTGGCAGCCAGAGGGGAGAAGTGAGGGCATGGTCTTTTCGAGTTTGACCTTTATAGGGATATTTTTGCCTGTGGTCCTGCTCTGCTATTATATCTGCAAGGTTCGGAAATATAGAAATTGGGTGCTTCTGATCGCTTCCCTCTTTTTTTACGCTTGGGGGGAACCGATTTGGGTGATGGCGATGGTCATCACCGCTTTTGTCGATTACAGCATGGGGCGCTTGATGGGGAGTGACAAGCACAGCAAGCGGTCGGTCTGGCCGTTGGTCTTTTCGCTGGTCTTCGACCTGGGCATCTTGTTCATCTTCAAATATTCAGCGTTCGTTCTGGGGGGCGTCAATCAATTACTGGGCGTGCATCTGCCTATGTGGACAGCGCCGATGCCTATCGGCATTTCTTTTTATACGTTTCAGTCGCTGTCCTATGTCATTGATGTTTATCGGGGCAAAGCTGAGGTACAGCGTTCTTACAGCGCTTATCTGATGTATGTGGCAATGTTTCCGCAGCTGGTGGCTGGTCCGATCGTACGCTATGTGGATATCGCTTTGCAGATTAATGAGCGCAAAGAAACTTTGGCTGGCTTTGCCGAAGGCATCAAACGTTTTGCTATCGGCATGGGCAAAAAAGTCATTTTAGCCAATCAGGCCGGACTATTGGCGGGAACGCTGCTGGATGGCGGCCGCTATTCGATGCTGAGCGCCTGGGTAGGGATCTTGTTTTTCGCCTTCCAGATCTATTTCGATTTTTCGGGATACTCGGATATGGCTATCGGCTTGGGCAAAATGTTTGGTTTCGATTATAAGGAGAATTTCAACTATCCTTATATTTCTCAGTCCATCACGGAGTTTTGGCGGCGCTGGCATATATCTTTGGGCAGCTTTTTCCGGGATTATGTTTACATCCCCTTAGGAGGCAAATATCATCACCAGCTGCGGAATGTTTTGGTGGTCTGGTTTTTGACAGGCTTTTGGCATGGTGCCAACTGGAATTTCATCAGCTGGGGGCTTTACTACGGCCTGTTGCTGCTGGTGGAAAAGATTTTGATCCGCCGTCAGATCCACCGCATTCCAGTGGTCAGCTATGTGCTCACCATGCTCTTGGTGCTCTATGGCTGGGCCTTGTTTTACTTCACTGACTTCTCACAGCTGGCGGCCTTTACCCAAGCGTTTTTGGGCATGGTGCCATCTGACCCTATTGCCAGCATGCAGGTCCGCTCTGTGCTGATCGGCAATCTTTGGTTTTTGCTGGTCTGCTGTATCGCTTCGACGCCTTTTCCGGCGCAGCTTTATAAGCGCATGACGGATAAATGGCCGGCAGCTGATCATCTGCGCCCTGTTTTGATGGTGGGCGTTTTGGCCGCAGCGTATATCCTGCTCATCGGGCAAAGCTACAATCCTTTTCTCTATTTCCGGTTTTAGAGCGCGGAGGGCAGCTGGCAGCATTTTATTCCAGCGCAGCTCCTGGCATTTAAGGGTTGAGTATTGGCGAAAAATGCGGTATCATGATGCAAAAAGGGTAATAGCAACAGCAATATCATTAGAGGGGAGAAACAACATGAGGAAGCGATTCAAAGTTTTGATCTTGACCACAGCGATGATCATGGCCTTGACGGCTGGTACGGCTTGGGCCGACGAAGGGACGAGCTTCGAGTCTATTTATGTCAACGGCAACGTGATGAATGATGACGTCTATGACAGTACGGGGCGGTTGAAGCCGACCGTCACCTTAGAGGACGGGGCCCTGCAGATCATGGATTATGTCAATGAGGCCGTGCTGGTCATGCCGAAGTCCAGCGGCTATGGGCTCTCTGAGGGCAGCCAGGCGTTGGAAACTGTGCTGACCAACGGGCAGGATCATTTCAGTCTCAAGCGGCACGTATTCACCGCGGCAGAGGGCAGCACTGACTTTATGACAGCGGAGAAGACGGTGAAATGGGTGCGCCCAGCGGCCGTCTGGCAGCTGCAAAGCTGGCCGGAGGGAGACACTTACCGGGTGCGGGCCTTATACCATGACGCTGCGCAAAATGGCGTGCTGGAGCTTAAGATGACTTTTGCCGCTCAGCCGACTGAGGAAGAAGTGGCCGTCATTTTGGATAATGTGCTGGCCATGACAGCAGCAGAGAAGCAGGCGTATTTACAGGAAAAGCCGGTCATGGATCTGAAAAAGGTGGTCGACCTGGATGCGGCCAATAAGCAGCTGATCGATTATGCCAATGGCTATACCATCACCTATCCACAGAATATGACAGTGGATGCCAGCTTGGGCGATATCCGCACCCTGTTAGCGAATAATGACTGCCAAATCGAGATCTACCGTCAGCCATTAGAGGGATCAGTCACGGCGTCAGCTTACAAAAATTACAGCAATCTTTTTTTGCAAAATACCTTTGACCATCGGCAGCAGAGCCGGAAGCAGGTCAAGATCGACGGCATGGACATCCAGGTGCTGACATGGCAGCGGCCCTCTTTGGCGCATGTCCAAAATGATATGCCTTACTATCTGTCCATTGATCTGGTGCGTGACAAGACCTTGCTCTATACCATCAGTATCAAATCCAAACAGCCGCTGGATGAAAGCAGCATCTATCGTCAGGCGCTGGATTCTTTCACCTTGATACCGCGCACCGGCGAGGTCAAGCCCACCAGCTTCATCGATCCTAACCGCGTTTCGCCGGATAAAAAGCCCGTTAACTATGACAAATGGAATGCCGAGACCAAGCAGGTCTATGATCGTTATTTCGGTGAGGAAAGCAAGCTGACCTGGGGGATCTTTGAAGCCAATGCCCCGAGAGACTTTTATACCTTGAAGCAGTTGGAGAAACAGGTGGATAAGGAATTCAAGTTTTTGCTGCATTATCAGCACATTCCTAATACCGACCTGCTGAACGATCTGACCGTTATCCTGAATAATGCTTATCGCGAGAAACGCATCATTGAGCTGACGCTGCAAACGACCGATGCTGGAGAGAATGCCAGCAATACCATCTACCGCATTTTGGACGGCGAATACGATGAGCTGCTCAGCCAGTACGCCAAAAAAATTGCCGACTTCGGCCATCCGGTGCTCTTCCGTCTCTGCAATGAGATGAATGGTGACTGGTGTCAATATTCAGCGTTCCACACGTCCAAAGATACACAGATCTATCGCGAGCTGTACCATTATATCTATGGTATTTTTGAAGAGCAGGGCGCTAATAAAAACACCCTGTGGGTCTGGAATCCTAATGAGCGTTCCTTCCCAGATTTCAGCTGGAACGATGCCCGTCTGTATTATCCGGGTGATGAATATGTCGATATCGTGGGCATTACCGGCTACAATACGGGCAACTATTATGAGGGAGAGATCTGGCGGAGTTTTGACGAGATCTATCAGCCGCTTTATAAGGAATATGTACAGACCTATGATAAGCCGTTCATGATCACGGAGTTTGCTTCCAACAGTGTAGGCGGTGATAAGAGTCAATGGATCCGCGATATGTTTGAATCGATCCACAAGCTGGACAAGATCAAGGTG
>CABVBB010000231.1 GCA_902496505.1 uncultured Peptococcaceae bacterium | reverse complement strand
TAAAATGGAAGATTTGACAATGGAGCAGGGTTTGGAGCAAGGTTATGGTGTAGTGAAAGATATTTCTTTGCATGATATCGTCACTGGTACAGTGGTAAAAATAAATAATGATGAGGTTCTAGTAGATATCGGCGGAAAATCCGAAGGCATTATCCCCTTAAAAGAACTCAGCGTACAAAAGAACCCCAATATCGATGAGATCGTCAAAGTCGGCGATGAGATCCAGGTCATGGTCATCAAATTGGAGAACAATGAAGGCAACATGCTGCTTTCCAAGAAAAAAGTTGACCAGGAACTGGCCATGGAAAAATTGGAAAAAGCTTATGAAGACGGCGAAGTCCTGGAAGCCAAAGTCGTTGACGTGGTCAAAGGCGGCGTGATCGTTGATATCGGTGCACGTGGTTTTGTCCCAGCTTCTCAGCTGGACACCAAATATGTCGAGGACATCAAGAGCTTCGTTGGCCAGACCTTGTCCTTCAAGATCATCGAATTCAAACCAGAAGACCGCAAGATCATCCTTTCCCGCAGAGTCCTGCTGGAAGCAGAGGAAAAAGCCAAGAAAGAACAGCTGTGGGCTGAGATCGCTGAAGGACAGACCAGAAAAGGTACTGTACAGCGTCTGGCTAATTTCGGTGCTTTCATTGACTTGGGCGGCGTAGATGGTCTGTTGCACATTTCTGAAATGGGCTGGGGCCGCGTGAAACATCCTGGCGATGTGGTCAAAGTCGGCGAAGAAGTCGAAGTCTATATCTTGGCTGTTGACCGTGAGAAAAACAAAATTTCCTTGGGTCTCAAACAGCTCATTGCTAATCCTTGGGACAGCGCTGCTGAAAAATATGCTGTCGGCAATACCGTTACCGGTAAAGTCGTCAGATTGGCTCCGTTCGGCGCTTTCGTGGAGTTGGAAGATGGCGTAGATGGTCTGGTCCATATTTCTCAGATCGCTTGGGAGCGTGTGGAAAAAGTCGAAGACGCTCTGCGCGTCGGACAAGAAGTCAGTGCCAAGGTTTTGGAGCTCGACTTGGAAAACAAAAGAATCAGCCTGAGCATCAAAGAATTACTGGAAAGACCAGCTAAACAGGCTGCTCCAGCTGCAGAAGAAGCAGCTGAAGAAAAAGAAGAAGAGGACATCCCGGTTGTCCACGAAGAGATCAATGCCACTTTAGGCGATTTCATGAATAAATAAGCACTCGTAAGAAGGCCCTGCCAAATGATTTTGGCAGGGCCTTTTTTGCGTGCAGAGATCTTGCGTGCGGCCGCTTAGTTTTGAAGGACCATCTGGATATGTTCTTCGAGCCTGCTTAAGAAAATATCGCGGAACGATTGGCGGACGCTGTGTTGGATCAGGCAGAAATAGGTAAGCTCGATAGGCTCGCCTTCTAAGGGATGCCACTGCGCAGCATCGGCGGAAAAGAGCGAATAAAAGCCATACAGATCAGAAAAGCCATAATACTTGGCGGAGAGGATGCCGTCGCGGAAAACGGCCAGATCGTTGGACAGGCGGGAAACAGTGAAGTCGCTGTAGTGGTTTTGGATCAGCTGGACCTGCACGGGTGTTCGGGTCAGTTTGTCGGTCATAGCGATCAAGGAATGGGCGAGCAGGGCTTCTGGTGCAATGGCTTGATCAGGCGCATACTGTAGGCTCAAGGGATGCTGCTTGCTGATGATGACACCGATGGGTTGGCGAACCAATTCCTGCAGGGAGAAATCAGACAGAGGCGGCAAGGTGCGCAGGAATTTGCCGTCACTGCAGGAGAGGATCAGATCATAGGTGGTCAGCTCGCGGGGCGTGTTCTTGAGGCAGCTGTTGATGGAGTTGGCATCGGAATTGAACAAATTGAGCGCAGCGACATCCTCTGGGCAGTCATTGAACAATTCATTGATGCTCTGCTGGAATTGATAGCAGATGAGCAGGGAATAGCTCACAGCCTTGACATCGGCGAGCTGTTGGCGGAAAGAAGCAGTGAGTTCCCGCAGCTGGCTGATGTACTCCAAAAAGAGCGCGCCTTTTTCGGTCAGACGCACACCGCTGGAAGTCCGCACCAAAAGCTGGCAGTCCAGCTCCTGTTCCAACTGACGCAGCACCTTGCTGATGTTTTGGCGGGACATATGCAGCTGTTCACTGGCTGTGGAGATATTGCTGATGTTGGCAACGGTGTAAAAAATCTGCAGCTTGGCAAAATCCATGGTGATTCCTCCTTGGATAAGTTGCTTTTATTATAACATGACAACACAAAGTTTACATGGCTTATAGAGATGTAAAAGATAAAATTCTTTTATTAATGGCGCGTGTGTTATATCATACAGGTAAGGAATTTAGCTAAATGTCCCAACGCAATAATAGATGTGATCCATACGGAGGGAGTGTTAAAAAAGATGTCCACACTGAATATGAACCGGACACAGGCTGTGAAATGGGGTATAACGATTTTGCTGCCGGCATTGGTCTACTTGATTCCGACGAATGAGCAATACACAGCAAATATGCGCTTGTTTTTGGTCAGCACGATTTTTTATCTTTTGATCTTGGCTTTTGAATTCTTTGATACCATCGTCCCATCGATTTTGATGCCGATGACTTGGGTGGTTTTGGGCATCGTGCCTTTGACTCAGGCGATGAGTCCGTGGCTGTCCACGACGATGTATATGGTGCTGGGTGCCTTATTTTTGGCCAATAGCTTGAATGAGAGCGGTCTCTTGGATCGGATATCCTTTTGGATCATGTCCAAGACAGCCAACAGCTGGTTCATGACGCTGACGGGCTTGTATTTGGCGGGTGTGGTGCTGACAGTGATGACCTTTGGTCAGGCCTACATCTTGATGGCGGCGCTCTGCTTGGGGCTGGTCAAGTCGCTCAATTTGGGGATCGGCAAAGCGTCCGCTGGTATCGGCATGGCCTGTATGCTGGGGACCTGCACCGCAAAAAGCTTCACGTACTGCTCGCTGGTCTATGGCGTATTGGTGCCGGTAACGAAAATAGGCACACCGCTGGAGGGAACGAATTTTGATGTGTATTTCCTCAACAGCATGCTGGATAATCTGCCGATGTTTTTTGTCTGCTGGTTCATCCTCTGGCTGACGGCGCTGATCTTTAAGCCGGAACAGGCGATCGAAGGCCGCAGCTATTTCAAAGAAAAATTGGATGCCTTAGGGCCGCTGACGGTCCGGGAGAAAAAGGGGCTGGCCATTCTCATCATTTTAGTGCTCTATCTGCTGACGGTTCCTCTGCATCATTTGGATACAGCGTATGGCTTCATCTTCTTGCCTTGGCTGATGCTTTTACCGGGGATCAATGTGGCCACGGAAGAAAGTATTCGCGCTATTCCCTACAGTATCGCCTTTTTTATGGCCAGCTGCATGGCCATCGGCACCTGCGCGACGGCGCTGGGTTTTGGCGATCTGGTCATGAAATTCGCAGCGCCTTATCTGACCTCTCCTAATCTCGGCGTGATGTTCGGCTTTGTTTTCCTCTTGGTCTTTGTTATGAATTTCCTGATGACGCCATTAGCCATCTTTTCCATGTTTGGGGCACCGCTGACGAATGTAGCCTACGCAATGAATTTGGATCCGCTGCCGTTCGTTTATCTCTTGGTGCACAGTTCAGAAGCTGTGGTACTGCCATATGAATATGTGCCGTACTTGGTGGTCTTCTCCTTTGGCTTCATCAGGATGAGCGATTTTGTGAAAATGAGCTTGTATAAATGTCCGATCTATCTCATCTCTGTGTTGGTGATCTTGATTCCTTACTGGCGGTTGATCGGTGTTATCGCACCGTGGTCAATATAACTCAATAAATGATCTGAAAGGGGTTTTTTCAAATGACAAAGCGACAGGCAATCAGTGACAAAATTATGATCTTAGGCTGTGATGGTATGGACCCGCGCCTGACCAAGAAATATGTAGCCGAAGGCAAGATGCCGCATGTGGCGGAATTTATCCGCAGAGGGGCAGCCAATGAAGATCTGGTACTTTTGGGCGGTCATCCGACCGTTACACCATCGATGTGGACGACGCTTTCTACTGGCTGCTATGCCAATGTGCACGGCATCACCGGTTTTGATGTCTCTTCACCGAAGGGCCTGGATTATATCCGTTATGCGCTGGATTCTTCCACGTCCAAAGCGGAACCGTTGTGGAACGTCTTTGCGGAGGCTGGCAAGAAAACACTGGTCTGGCATTGGCCGGGCTGCTCTTGGCCGCCAACCAGCGACAACCCCAATTTGATGGTGGTCGATGGCACCAGCCCTGGCTCAGTGGGTATGAGCACTGTGCAGTTTGACAGCGATATGCTGGTCGGCGCTAATGAAAGCATTGCTGAACTGACCTTCCTGCGCAATGTGGATGAAAACGTGATCACGCCCTGCACCATCACCGGTATGGATGTGCCGGATAGCGGCGGTATCGATCAGTTGGGCAATTTGATCGCGCCGGAAAATCATTTGATCATCCGGGAAAAAGAAGAAGGCTCTATCGGCTGCGTCAATACGCCGATGGATGTGGCGCAGTCACCTATCAAACCAGCGGAAGGCTGGGCTGCCGCACCAGCTGGCGCCAAAGAATTCACCTTGCTGTTATCCGGCGGTTTGGTGGTGCGTCCGGTGCTGATCCTAGCCAACGCGCAAGGCGAATATGACCGCATCGCTATTTATAAGAACAAAAAAGAAACGCAGCCCATCGTCACCTTGACCGAAGGCGAGTTCCGCGACCGCATTTTGGATATCGGCTACAAAA
>CABVBB010000230.1 GCA_902496505.1 uncultured Peptococcaceae bacterium | reverse complement strand
TTTGATCGCCCCATTGATAAAATGCGGCTTGGCCAGGCTGATCAGTACGCGGTCATGCCCGATGATCCCGACATGAGCCACCAGCGTCCAAGTCGGCTTATCCTCGACCAAAGCGCCGATCACTGTTGCTGGAGTAGGGTAGAGCGCTAAAAGCGGGCCTATATTTTTCTTCATCATACTTCCTCCTTTTTATTCTGACACCGTGTCACTACACATAGTATATTCCCATTCTGACACTATGTCAATATTTCTCCTCATGCTTCTTAAGCATGTTTTGCTATGCCTGAGAGGAATATTAAAACGCAAAAAAACAGCCTCCCAACCTGGAAAGCTGTTTGATCTTTACGTTCGTCTTTGATCGTTGTGATCCTGCTGTGCTTGCCCGCTAAATTTCTCTGTGCTGCCTAAGCGAGGTATTTATTCGTCCAGCTTGAGATTGAAGCTCAGACGGTGGATGGGCGAAGGCCCCAGCGTTTTCAGCGCCTGATAATGTTCCGCTGTGGGGTAGCCCTTATGCTGAGCCAAACCATAGCCGGGATAAACGCTGTCATACGCTTCCATCAGACGGTCTCTGTGCACCTTGGCTAGGACAGAGGCAGCAGCGATGGAGATGCTTTTGCTGTCGCCCTTGATGATGGCTTGGCGTTCTGTCTGGATGCGGGGATTGTCCCAGCCGTCCAAAAGGACGAAATCCGCCCGCTGCGGCAACGCCTCCACAGACTGCGCCATGGCCAAGCGGCTGGCCTCCAAAATATTGATGCGGTCGATGGTCTCATTATCCACTTCACTGATGGCATAACACACAGCCTGGGCAATGATCTGCTCATAGAGACTTTCCCGCTGCGCCGGCGTCAGTTTTTTGGAATCGTTGATGCCCGGCAGCACACAATCCTTGGGCAGGATGACTGCCGCTGCTACCACTGGCCCGGCCAAAGGCCCGCGGCCCACTTCGTCTGTGCCGCACACCAGCTGGCGGCCTGCCCGCCAAGCCTCGCGCTCATATTGCCACAAAGCATCCAAGCGTGCCGCTTCTTTTTCGGCTTTGATCAGCTGTTTGACAGTCTGCTGAGCCAACTGCTGCACGGACTTGCGGCTGTCTTTGGTCAACTGCTCGATTAGGGCCAGCTTTTCTTCGCGGCTGGCCTGTTCTAAATAGGCTTTGATCGCTGTCTGCGTCATTGAAGCTGTATCCATTGCTATCACTCCCTGCTCTTTAGTGTAGCGTGCAGAGAGCTCTGCGTCAAAGGTTTTTTAGCGGTCGTAGCGAATAACGATGCCGTCCTCGTCCTCGCTGGCGGCCAATTCGTTTTGGTAGGCTTCCAGTTCCTCCTGCCAATGCTCGGCCTTGTCCGCGCTCAGCCGCCAGCGTCTGGCCTTGGGCGCTTCTGCCGGCGGCAGATCGACCAAGACCACATCGATGCCGATGCGCACCACCTTTTCCCAAGGGATCAAAAGCTCATCTCGATTGGGCAAAAGCCCCCACAGCCCCGTACCGCCCGGCACCACGATGGCGCGGATGCGCCCCTCCTCCAGATCCAGCTCGATATCTTTCATACTGCCCAAACATTTGCCGTCAGCAATATTGATGATCTGCCGCTCCTCCAGCTCCGAAATTTTTGACTGCATCGTCATGCCCCCTTTTGGTACATATATATGGTTTGTCCCGCCAAAATATACATGCCAAGAAGCACCCCGCTCAAGGAGGTGCTTCACTTTCACTTGTCACCGGCTTTAAAATTGTACACCGGTCGGATGATCTTCTCCACTTCTGCGGTGGGGCCGATATTTTGCAGGATCTCACTCATGTCCTTGTAAGCCATGGGGCATTCGTCCAGCGTATCGCGGTTGACAGAGGTAGTGTAGATGCCGGCCATCGCGTCTTGGAACTGGGCTACGCTGAAGGCTTTGCGCGCTTTGGTGCGGCTCATCAGGCGGCCTGCGCCGTGGGGAGCGGAATGGTTCCAGTCGGGATTACCTAAGCCGCGGCAGATGAGGCTGCCGTCGCGCATATTGATGGGGATCAAAAGTTTCTGCCCCTGGCGGGCGTAGACAGCGCCTTTGCGCAGGATCATGCTCTCCAGATCGATATAATTGTGGATGGTGGTGAAGCGCTCGACTGCTGTGAGCCCCATGGCCGCCAAGATCTCATCGACCATCGCCTGCCGATTGAGCAGGGCAAAACGCTGGACCAGCGCCATATCGTGCAGATAATCGTCAAAGAGCGGCCCGCTGACGTAAGCCAGCGTCTTGGGCACAGCCGTACGGCGCTCTTTTTTGAGCTTCTTCAGCATGGGCTCCAGCTCTTTTTCGCGGCCAGCGGCCTTGTACGCTTCGATCAGCTGCTGGATATGGATCTCATCGCTGCCGTTGAGCTGCTGATAGCCCTGCTCCTGATAATAGCCCGCGACCTCCAGCCCCAGATGACGGCTGCCGGAATGAATGATCAAGTACAGCGCGCCGTCCTCATCCTTATCCACCTCGATAAAATGGTTGCCGCCGCCCAAGGTGCCGATGGAGCGGCGTGCTCGGCCCAGATTGACCCGTTTGGCACAGCGCAGCGCCGCGAGGTCGATGGCTTCATTGTACGGATGCAGCGTCTGACGAATGGAAAAACCCGCTGGTATCCGCTGACGGATGACCTGATCCAGCGCTTCCAGATCCAGCGTCTCTTCTGCCAACCGCACGGTCTCCATACCGCAGCCGATGTCCACGCCCACCAGATTGGGCACCACTTTATCGGTGATGGTCATGGTCGTTCCGATGGTGCAGCCCTTGCCGGCGTGCACATCGGGCATGATGCGGATCTGGCTGCCAGCCGTAAAAGCTTGGTCGCACAGCAGACGGATCTGCTCTTCTGCGCCCTCCTCTAAATGATCGTTGAATATTTTTGCTGTATTATAATTTCCTCGTACTTGCAGCATCTTTTCTCTTCCTTTCTATCGTTCAGGCGCTGATCGCCGCATAGCGCTCAGCACCGAGCACGCTCATCATATAGTGATACGGCGTCGTCTCCCCACTCAGGGCCATCTCAAACACCTTAGGGCTGCACCCACTCACCAGGACGGCTCCCTGCTCATTTTGCCGCACCGGCTGCTGCGCCTGATGCGCAGCCACATTCCAAAAAACCACTTTAGGCAGACGATAGCCCGCCTGAGCGTAGCGCTCTCTGGCCAGATCAAAATTGGTCATGCCGGCGTTGGCCGCACAGCTGTCAAACTCCATATCGGAGATGATATAAAGCGTCTGCGGCAATTCCTCCTGCGGCAGCTGATACCTGCACGCTGTCCGCAGGATCAGCTCAAAGACCGCCTGCAAGTCTGTATTGGCCGCTTCATTGTAGCCCGCACAACAGCGCACCTGCTCATAGATATCTGCGCCTTTGATCTCCACCAGCTTGGGCCGCATGGAAAAAGTGATGAAATGATTCTGGAACGGCCCATTGTTGCGCTGGGCAAAATAGATTGCCAGCGACAAGGCTATCAACGCCGGCTGGGCGTTGTTCCAGCAATACATGGAGCCTGAGCCGTCCGCCACCACCAGAGCATTTTCCCCATTTGTATAGTCCGGCAGCGCCTGCCAAGTGGTTTCCAAAGCCTGCCGCTCTGCCGCAGAGATCTCACCCAGACAAGGCCGGATCACCTCATAAGGATAGAGCGTCCCCGTCTTGAGCGTCGCTTTCCCCTGCTGCACCTGCTCCAAATAATCGCTGTAGCGTTCGCCGTCATGACGGATGAACGCCTGGCGGTACTTGAGCATGGCCTGCCCAGGCTGCTTCGCGTAAGCAAATGTATAATCTTCTCGGCGCAGATGATCCTCCAAGATGTCGATGTCTGCCCGCAGAGCCGTGAGCAGCTTTCGATACGCCTGCTGCGTGAGCCCCAAGGCGCGGGCCAGCCGTTTGCCCTGCTGCACTGTCACTGGGCTGGAGGCATTGACCGACGGCAGCCACTTGGCCAAAAGAGAGACCGGCTGCCCATTCTGGTGGGCTGCCCGATCGACGCGCAGCTGATCGGCGATCACCTCCAGCATAGCCTGCTCACAGGGCGTATCCCACAGACAGAGCAGATCATCATACCGCCCCATTTCCGGAATATAAGAAAGGTTGCGCTTGACCGCCTCGGGTGCCTCCCAGGCCAGCGTCTGGAGCGCGGTCCGGAAAAACCGCCGTTCTCCCAGCCCCTCCCGCACATCTCTGGCGTAAAAAACGATTCTTAACGTCAGCGTTCTATCCTCCGCAAAAGCCCGCCGCACCAACCACGCGATATCCTCCGTGCCAACGCCGCGTAAAGCCCCCGCCGAAGCAAAGAGATCCAAACACGCACTGCTGCTGGTAGCGTAAGTCAAGGCGCCATTTTCTGTATAAGTTCGATTCGCTTCTGCTTTTAATAAATCCAACATAAGATCACCCTCCAATTGATCATTGCTTTCGTTATCCTTAGCTTACAATACCGAAAGCCAAAGTTCATCTAAAAAAAGTTGCGCAGCTGCCAGCCCCTGCCAATAGGTGCAATTTTAAAGCACACAAAAAAGCCAGCCCGCAACTTTACGGACTGGCTGATACTATAATGCCCTTGGATCGATCATCCTGTGATAAATAGCCACCAAGGAACCATGATCACGCATATGAACACGAGATATAATACGGTTTTGTAACAGCAGAGTTTAATAAAATCGTTCATTCTGCTAAAGCCAAACGCAAAAATGATCATATATGCCGGCCATTCATAAGGATGGAAGATCGCATGCTCTGTTACATAGATCGC
>CABVBB010000229.1 GCA_902496505.1 uncultured Peptococcaceae bacterium | reverse complement strand
ATCACTTCGGGGAAGCCTCCGCCGATATAAAGGCCGTCAATTTCCGGCAGGATCTGATCCTTTATGGAGTCGATATAGACAAGCTCTGCTCCGGCTTCTTCCAGCGCCTCCAAATTTTCCGGATAATAGAAGCTGAAAGCTCGGTCGCGGATAACGCCGATGCGTACCTTATCGGCCGCAGATATCTCGACAGGCTTATCCACCACTTCGGCCAGTTCAGGCGCTTTATGCGCCACTTTCAAAAGCGCGTCCAGATCCACATTGTCTAAGACCAGCCGGCCGAGATTTTCCACCCGTTCCAGGAGCATATCCTGCTCTCCGGCGGGGATCAGTCCCAGATGGCGGTCAGGGATCTCGATGTCTTTAGACTTGGGCAGCATGCCTAAGACTGGCACCTGACAGTATTTCTTGATGGATTCCAACATGATGTTTTGGTGCCGGGGGCGGGCCACATTGTTTAAAATAACGCCGCCGATGGTGATGCGAGGGTCAAAGCCTACTACACCGTTGATGATAGCAGCCACACTGCGGGTGATGCGCTGGCAGTTGACCACCAAAATGACCGGTGACTGGATCAGATACGCCAGCTGAGCGGTGCTGTTGCTGCCTTCGACGTCCAAACCGTCAAAGAGCCCCATGGCGCCTTCCACTACGCTGATATCCATGCCCTGAGAATGCTTGACAAAGGTGTGCATGATCTGCTCCGGCCGCATCATGAAGGCGTCCAGATTACGGCAGGGCACGCCGCTGGCAAAAGTCATCCAGCTGGGATCGATATAGTCTGGTCCTTTTTTGAACGGCTGGACCTGATAGCCTTTTGTTTTCAGTGCTTTCAAAAGTCCCAGGGTAAACGTCGTCTTGCCGGAGCGCCCCTGGACAGCGCCCACAACGATACGGGGAATCTTCTGCATTTTTTCTCTATCTCCCTCTGGTGATGT
This sequence comes from uncultured Peptococcaceae bacterium, assembly GCA_902496505.1. Taxonomy (GTDB): domain Bacteria; phylum Bacillota; class Peptococcia; order Peptococcales; family Peptococcaceae; genus CABVBB01. Next base: position 3,831 of record CABVBB010000229.1, on the reverse strand, counting down.
CTTCTCTTTATCCAGTGTACCAGAAAAGGCCGCTGGATGCATACTGTATGATTTTATCGTTGTCATCATCGGTATTGATCACTCTGTCTCGTATGGCCAGCTGTTGATGCCGCCGAGGTCAAAGACCTGAGTATAACCCATCTCCACAAGCTGCTCAGCCGCCTGCTTGCTGCGGCTGCCGCTGCGGCAGTAGACATAGATCACGGCGTCTTTATCCTCGAGCACCGTTTCTGCCTGTTCCTTCAGATCGGATAAGGGCAGCAGGAGACTACCGGGGATATGCTTCTGCTCATACTCTTTCTGCGTACGCACATCCACAAGGAGAATCGTTTGCCCCTCTTCCGCTAGCGCTTCATACGCCGCCTCCGGGGTGATAGACTGATAACCTTGGGGCTCTGCCTGACTGCCGCAGCCGCTTAAAAGGATCGCCAGCAGGCACAATAAGCCTATCTTAGAACGCCAACGCATCGTCTTCCCTCCTTTTGCCTGCTTTTCTCCATCATACCACAGCCAGCCTCATCCGTCAGCGTTTAATTTTATCCAAGCGTTTCGGCACTTTTTCGCCATGATTTGATGGCCGCTCGCCGAAAATAGCTGGCTGTCTTGAGCCTATTATGCTAAAATAGACCCATATTTATCCCAGAAAGAAGGCGTCCTCTTTGTTCAAAGATAAGATCCTCCCCGTGGCCAGTGTACTTTTGGCCTTTGCCGCAGCATTTTTCCTCTATCTCCATCTGCCGGTGGACACTTGGCTGTTCAAGCCGGATCAGGTCATCTCTCAGCAGGATATCCAAGCTGGCGGCGCTCAAAATTTCACCGGCTATCCGGCCGGCGACGACATTCCCCGTCTCCAAAGCCAGGCCGATCTGGAAGCGATGCTCTATGAAGCCGATTACGCGACCTGCACGCCGCGCCAAGCTATCGTTACTGAGGTCTGCACCCTTAATCACTGGGCTGACCCCTATGTCAAGCGCAAGGTCAATAAACGCGTCGTTCAAACGGGCAAACGCAAGCCCAGCGTCATCCAGTCCCACCAGCCAATGCCTGATGACTACAGCCCTTATTACCTGCTGGAACTGGAGGATGGCACCTATATCCTCGCTCAAATGCCGCAGGCCACTGCCTCAGCCATCAACCGCGGCCGCAACGTGGCGCTGCCTATCGGTCAAAAGGCTCCGCTCTCGCAGACGGCCCGCTCCCTGCTCGCCGATACGGCCGCCGCATATGACGTTTCGCTTGACGGCGCGCTTTATCTCTTCAATGACGATTGGTACGCTGATCATGAGTTTTCCCTCACTCTGCTGCGTCTGGGCATTTCCTTTGCTTTTATGGTCGTATTGGCCCTCATCCTCATCTTAGTCGGTCAAAAACTGTGCAGCCGCTCAGAAAAACCTTGACCGTCAGTTAACATCAAATACAAAAGGAGATAGACTCCCCCTCGAGTCTATCTCCTTTTTGTATTTATGGGTGCTGTTATCTCAGCGCTTTGTGAGGATCATATCGATCATGCCAAAGTCCAAGGCCTCCGCAGCCGTCATAAAATGGTCTCTGTCCACCGCCTCATTGATCTCTTGAACACTATGGCCGGTGTTTTCTGCCAAAATGGCATTCAACCGCTGCTTGATCTGTTGGATATGCTCTGCCCTGATCTGGATATCGCTGGCTGTCCCTTGGAGACCCTGGCCATGTATAGCAGGCTGATGGATCATGATCTCCGCATGAGGCAGCGCCATCCGTTTGCCCCGCGCCCCGCCTGCCAGCAAAAACGCGCCGAAACTGGCCGCCTGGCCGACACAAATGGTCGCAACGTCACAGGCGATATAGCGCATCGTATCATAGATCGCCAGGCCAGCCGTCACCGAACCGCCAGGACTATTGATATACAGCTGGATATCGCTGTCTGGATCGTCCCCTTCCAAGAAAAGCATTTGCGCAATGATCCGATCGGCCGCTTGATCGGTGACCTCCTCGCCCAAAAAGATGATCCGATCGGCCAAAAGCTTGGAAAAAATATCATAGCTTCTTTCACCGCGGCTGGTCTGCTCGACTACAAAAGGTACTGTACTCATGCAGCCCTGCTTTCAGAAAGCAGGCAGCGTTCTCTCTGAAGCCGCAGGATGAGCGTATCCTGTTTGGGCTCAAAAATGCCCCGCTCACGGTAAAGCTTAGGGGGATAGATATAAAGCTTGCTGAAGGCCACCGTAAAAGCCTGCTGCGAATTATACCCCGCATCATAAGCGATCTGGGCGATGGGCAGCGTGGTCTCCACCAGCTTCTGTGCAGCGACCGTCAGTCTGCGCGCCTGCAAGTATTTATAAATGGTGCAGCCCGTTTCCTGGGCGAACAGCCGATTGAGATGATATTTGGAATACCCTGCCGCTTGGGCGATCGCCTCCAGATCCAGCGTTTTGTCCAGATCCCGCTCAATGTGCGCGATGACCTGCCGGATCACCTCTTGGTGTGCTGTCATATTACCGCCTCCTCATACGCTCCATTATAGCCTGCCCAAAGCCCTCTGTCTTCATAAAAAGTGCGCATTTTGCACTTAGATCCCAAAAAGCCGCAGGCTGACCTGGACTTAGGCTTGCCTGCGGCTTGTTCTGCCGTTTATAAAACGATATTGACCAGCTTGTTGGGGATGACGACGACTTTTTTGATGGTCTGGCCAGCAACTTGCTCAGCGATCTTAGGCTGCGCTAAAGCCAGTGCTTCCACCTCAGCCTGGGCGAGATCCACCGGCATCGTCAGACGATCACGCATTTTGCCATTGATCTGGATAACGATGGTGACCTCTTCCTGCGCCATAGCCTTGGTATCATAGACCGGCCAAGCTTGACGATGAACGCTGTCAGTGTGGCCGATGGCCTGCCACAATTCTTCGGTGATATGAGGCGTGAAGGGAGCCAAAAGGAGCACCAGATTCTCGATAGCTTCGGTGAGAACAGCGGCATCTTTGCCCTGTTCCTTCTCCCGATACTGATAGATCCCATTGACCAATTCCATGATGGCACTGATCGCAGTGTTGAAGTTGAAACGGCTGCCGGCATCGTCAGTGACCCGCTTGATGGTGGTATGGGTCAGACGGCGCAGCGTCTTCTCATTAGCGCCTAATTTAGCCGGATCGATGGCGGCCTTGGCGTCTGTGCCGTATTCCTCGACAAAGCTGTAGACCAAGCGCCAAACACGGTTCAAGAAGCGATAGCAGCCTTCTACGGCCTGATCGTTCCACTCCAGGTCACGTTCCGGTGGAGCGGCAAAGAGGATGAAGAGCCGCGCTGTATCCGCGCCATAGCGGGAAACGATCTCCTCGGGGCTGACGATATTGCCTTTGGACTTGCTCATCTTGCTGCCTGCCTTGAGCACCATACCCTGGGTCAGCAGATTGGTGAACGGTTCGTCCACGCTGACCATGCCCAGATCTTTGAGCACCTTGGTGAAGAAGCGGGCGTACATCAGATGCAAGATCGCATGCTCCACGCCGCCGATATATTGGTCAACGCTCATCCACTGATCAGCTTTCTCTTTGGAGAAGGGCAGCTGCTCATTGTGCGGATCTGTATAGCGCAGGAAGTACCAGCTGGAGCAGACGAAGGTGTCCATGGTATCAGTCTCCCGACGCGCTGGCGCACCACAGATAGGGCAGGTGGTCTGTACAAATTCGTCCATATATTTGAGAGGCGATTCGCCGTTGGGTTTGAACTCAATATCATGTGGCAGCATGACTGGCAGCTGCTCCTCAGGCACCGGCACAGTACCGCAGTGATCGCAGTAAATGATGGGGATCGGAGCACCCCAGAAGCGCTGTCTGGAGATCAGCCAGTCTCTCAAGCG
>CABVBB010000228.1 GCA_902496505.1 uncultured Peptococcaceae bacterium | reverse complement strand
GCTCTCTGCACAGTGGCAGTCCTTTCGCTGACCCTGCGCCCTGCCCATCGGTATCTGCCAGCCCAGCAGCCTGCTCAGCCGTTCGCCATCGATACACGCGCCTGGCTGGATACCCTGTGCCGAAAGATCTACCGCCTCCGCGCAGCTCGTGAGCGTCAATCCATAGTGTCCGGCTGTTTCCGCCAGATCGGCAGCCATCGCCCGCATGGTCTCCTCTGCCAAGGGCTGCACCACACCGCCCAAATGGGGATAAGCATCCACGAAGCTTACGATACAGCGCGTAGTCAGTCCCGCCAAAGCCGCGCACAGCTTGGCAAACTGTTCTCTATGCCACCGCTCAGTGATGCCCTCCCCCAAAAGGATCGGATCGTAGCGCCAATCTATCCATTCCGCGCCCAGTGCTTGGCTCAAGCGTGCAAAGACCGCCGCGCTCTGCGCCGCTGGCGGCACATACGGTTCCCAGCGCGGACCATAGCCAGTGATGGTCATCTGTACCGCCAGCCGCAGTCCCCGCTCCCGAAGCTCGGCTAAATGCGGCAGCAGCGGTGCCGGATCTTTGCTGATGACCACCAGACAATCCACTGCCTCTGCTGAGAGGTCGACCCTTTCCAAGACGCCCGGCTGATGAGCGCGCGGTACCAAGACTTCCCCCGCCCGCAGCCGCTCCATGAGCCACGGCGTATAAAAAGCTGCGATGTCCGTTCGCCTGCTGATGCTGATGATCATGCCCTTCGCCCTCCCTGCTGTGCCTAGTTGGCCAACGCTTCGCCGCCGATCACTTTATTGACCGAACGGGTGAAATACTGCCACTCCGCTCGCTTGGTCTCCAGTATACCGCGGCCGCCCTCAGTCAAGCGATAATACTTGCGGGTGCGGCCGTTGTCCCCCTGCACACTGTACGCTTCCACCCAGCCTTCCCGTTCCATCGTGTGCAGAAGCGGATACAGCGTACCCTCCTTCATTTCAAACGCCTGCTCCGATCGCGCGGCCAATTCCTTCACGATCTGATACCCATACATATCTGCTTCATCCAGCAAATGCAGGATCATCAGTCCCAGACTGCCGCTGAGCATTCCTTTATCGATTGCCATCGTCACACCCTCCTTCACTCTGCTCCGCCATCTCCCTTTTGCCGAACAAGCGGCCAAAATCGATGATCAAGCAGCCCTCCTGCCACCTGATGATATTGGTGATATTTTCGCGCTGGCTGCCCGTTTTCCTGCTGGGCTGGTAACCTTCTACCAAAATCGTATTGCGCCGCCACACCGCCAGAACGATGCCCACATACAGCCAGCTGGCTAGCATATTGCTGCCGCCCACCGCAAAAAATGGCAGAAACGATCCGCTGTCTGGCAATATCCCCATATTGATCAGGATATTCACCAAGCTCTGCCCGCCTAAAAAGGTCAGCGAAACCATTCCCAGCAGCCGGCCATAATGGTTTTTGACCAGCCGCACTTTGCTAAAACCCTCCACGGCCAGCGCCAACAGACCGATCACCACAAGAAGCCCTGCCAGCAAACCAAAATCATTGATCAGCCGCATCAAAGCATAATTACTCATCGGCTCAACGACAATGCCATGATAGGACAAACCCGTTTCCCCAAAGCCGCTCACATCCGCAGGCCCGATGAACTGCGCATGCTGCAAAGTCAAGATCGCTCTGCTGCTGGCCCAGCCAGAACTATTCAAATTGTCAAAAGGATGCATCATGCCGATGATCCGGTTAACCCGCCAGGGCGCCGGCAGGATATAGGCAGCGATCGCCAGCCACACCGCTCCTACCGCGCCGTAAACGATAGCATAATTGCGTCTGCGTTTGCCTCCAAAATATCCCCAGCGGATCGTCTGGATAAAAAGCCACACATAACCAAACGCCATCAAGACCGCTGCGGTGAAAGCACCGTGCAGGATAAGCCACACAGACAGCGCCGCCAAGATGCCACAGCCCACGAGCGCACCCGCACCCTCATCCCGAAACAGCACCAATAAGCCAGCCACCGCTGCCATAAAACACAGCTCCGCTATCATATAGCCATTCACCCGCAGCACACTCGTCCCTAGCCACAAACGACTGCCATTGACCGTGATCCCCACCTGATCCACTGCGATCACTAAAGCCACGCCCAAACCATACAGCACTGGGCTCCATTTCAGATAGCGGCTGTAATCGCTGAAATAGATGACCCCAGCTGCCAAGATCCCCAAGACGACGCCAGCCAGCGTGCTCGTGATCTGATGCGAATGCCCATGCGCCACCGCGTACAAGATGCTGACCACTCCACCCGCTGTCAACAGCACACCAAGCGCCAGCAGCCCCTTCGCCAGCTGCGGCCGGTGCAGCTCATCGAGCTCACGGCCGATCGCCGCGGCATCCCCCATAGCAGCAACAGCCCTCTCCCGCGCTTCCTCCGGCGGCACCCCCTCTTCCTCCAAGTCCTGCGCATACTCTGCCACATGATCAGCCAATTCCTCCCTGATCCCTGGCCAAGCCGCCTGCCATTTGATCTCCTGTTGAACGGCTTCCAAAAATGCCTCCTCTTTTTCTGCTGCCAAAACGATTTCCCCCTTTTTATTCTGCTTCTGCTGCGTCGATCCCCTCAGCCGATCGTGCTCCGGGCTCCACCTCGCTCAAAATACTGCTGCGCCGCCAGACGCTCAGGACAACGCCCAAGAGCAGCCAGCTCATGACCATATTGGTGCCGCCCGCCGAAAAAAACGGCAGCTGCACATTAGCCGGCCAGTAAACGCCCAGGTTCACCAGAACATGCAAGACCACCTGCCCTGTCAACAGTGTCAGTGCACCGGTTCCCAATAAACGGCCGTACAGTTCCTTGACCCGAGCCATTCGGCTATAGCCATAGGCCAAAAGCGCCCCCAAGCCGCCAGTAACAACCAAGCCTGCTAAGATCCCCCAGTCATGGATGATGCAGAGCAAAATGTATTTGCTGTGATCTGCATTCGTCAAAGCATCCACATATGTTTTAAGCACTCCAGCCGAACCGATCAACTGTGCATTTTGCAGGACGTTCATGATCGTTTTTCTGGCGCGGCGCTCATATTCCCCATAAGGATAAAGCGTCTCTCGGATCTGCACAAACCACTGCGGCTCGGTCATCATGACCAAACCAGCCGTCAAAAGCACGGCCATGACCATACCCAAGATGAGCAGATAACCTCCACGCCGCCCGCCGAAATATCCCCAATGCACCATCAGCAAAAAAACGACCACATACAGCACGCTCATGATCACCGCCAGCGTCCAATCCTGCAGCACTAGCGGCACCAAAGACAGCACCGCCAGCATAAAACCTTGCAGCAAGCCCTGTCTGCCCTTGTGCCGCAGCTGATACGCGATCCCCATCATCGCCAGCACCAATAGGACAGCCAGCACCGCCGGAACCAGTTGAAAACCGTACCGCCAGAACAGCCGTTTAGGACCAGTGGATGATGACATGCCAAACAGCTGGACAGCGATCAACAGCGCCCAGGCCGCCCCATACAGGATAGGCGAACGCTTGAGCCACTTTTGATAGTCACTGCGGCAGATCATGACCGCCGACGCGATCCCCATGATCAGTCCCCATGCCGTTGTGTCGGGCAAATGATAGCCCCATTTTTCCGAATACAGCTGATGCCCTACTGAAACGCCGCACAAAACGATACCCAGCACGATGATCAGCCACGCCAGTTTGGGTCTGTGCAGCTTATCCAATTGCCGCCCGATCTCCTGAGCATTGCCCATGGCTCGGATCGCCTGTTCCTCTGCTGATGCGGCGTCGACCCCCTCGGCCATCAGCGCCTCAGCATGCTCAGCCACATGACTGGATAGTTCCGCTCGGATACTGGCATGCGCCGCTGGCCAGCGGATCTCCTGACATACTGCTTGCAAAAAAACCTTGGTTTTTTCTGTTAACATAAACGCTGCCCCCTCGCTTTAATACCTCGACTTTCTATGTATAAAATATACCTCGAAAATCTAGGTATGTCAAGCAAATTTTTCCTGTCTGCCGCTCGGCCCCGCCTGTGCTATAATAAAGACAACCTTCTCCCGAAAAGAGGCAGCCCATCATGTATTTTTCTTACGGCCAAACTGAAATCGACTACCTGACCAGCCGTGACGCCCGCCTAGGCTGGGCCATCGAACGCATCGGCCCCGTTCAGCGTGAAGTCCAAGACGATCTTTTCACCGCTGTCCTCCACTGTATCGTCGGCCAGCAGATCTCCACCGCCGCTCACATCACCATCTGGAACCGTTTTTTAGATACCTTCGGCACCATCGATCCGCCGACGATCTGCGCGCTGGACAGCGAAACGCTGCAAAGCTTAGGCATCAGCTTCCGCAAAGCCGATTACATCCTGGATTTCGCCCATAAAGTCTGCTCCGGCCAGCTCGATCTGGACGCACTCGTCACTCTTGATGACCAAGCCTTCATTGAGCAGCTGATCACCCTGCGCGGCATCGGCACTTGGACAGCAGAAATGCTGCTGACCTTCTGCCTCCAGCGCCCCGATGTCCTCAGCTACGGCGATCTCGCTATCCAACGCGGCCTGCGTATGCTCTACCGCCACCGCACCATCGATCCCGCCCGCTTCGCCAAATACCACCGCCGCTACTCCCCCTACAGCACCACCGCCAGCCTCTACCTCTGGGCCATCGCCGGCGGCGCTATCCCCGAGCTCACCGACCCCGCACCTAAAAAGAAATCCACGGCCAAGCAAAAAAGCACAGCAAAAAACCGCTGACATTTGCCAGCGGTTTAATTTTA
>CABVBB010000227.1 GCA_902496505.1 uncultured Peptococcaceae bacterium | reverse complement strand
GACGGGTCTTTTGAACCGCAAATATTTCTACGAGGTGCTTTCTGAGCAGTGCGAGAAGACCAAAGGCCGCTCCTTGGCGCTGGTGCTTTTAAGCATCGACGATTTCAAGCTGTACAATCAGCTCTACGGCAACAAGGAGGGCGACCTGGCCCTGCAGAAAGTGGCGCAGATCCTCCGCTCCACTGTGGGCGACGATGGTTTTGTGGCGCGCTGCAACGGCAAAGAGTTTGGCATCATCCTGCCCTATTACGATATCCTGAGCGCCAAAAATCTGGCCGAAAACATCCGCCGCCAGATCCTGGAGATGAATAAACGCGCCACCGACTATGCGCTCAAGGTCCTCACCGTGAGCGGCGGCATCAGCGCTATCCCGTACGGCGCGTCCAATGCCAAGCAGCTTTTGGACAACGCTGACATGACGCTCTACCAAGTGAAGCGGCAGGGCAAAAATGCCATCAAGGTCTATTCTGCCGGTGAAGAACGCTTTGCCGCTGAGAATGCTGAGGCTGACGGCGGCGCAGGTTACCGCGAAGGCATCTATTCCAGCTATGCGTCTACCATTTACGCGCTGACTGCGGCCATCGACACCAAGGATCACTACACCTTCAGCCATTCCAAAAACGTCGCCTACTACGCGTCTCAGCTGGCCTTTGCCTACGGGATGAATGACGAGACGATCTCCATCGTGCGCGAGGGCGGTCTGCTGCACGATATCGGCAAGATCGGCATTCCCGAGCATATCCTCAACAAACCCGGCAAGCTCACTGACGAAGAGTACGAGATCATGAAGAGCCACGTGGAAAATTCCATCGGCATCATCCGTCACCTGCCGTCTTTGGATTATGTCATCCCTGCGGTCATCGGCCATCACGAACGCTACGACGGCCGCGGCTATCCCCGCCGCATCGCCGGCGAAGATATTTCGCTTCTCGCCCGCATCCTCTGCATCGCCGACGCCTTCGACGCCATGATCAGCAAGCGTTCCTACAAGCAGCCTTATCCCGTCGAAGCAGCGCTCAAAGAGATCGAAGATCAGGCAGGGCTGCAATTCGATCCGGAATTGGCTCGGCTTTTCGTTCAGCAGGTCCGGGCTGGGCATATCACCCCAGTAGTGGATGAAGATGTGCCGCCCGGTAAAACCGATAGCTGGAATTAAATTGAACAGCATAAATTCAAACTGGCGTGTGCCTTCTGGGCATCCGCCAGTTTTTTGTGCTGTTTGAAAAGGATCTGGCATAAGCTGAAAAAGCGGGAAGGTGCACAAAGCAACTTTCGCAGATACAAAAATAAAATAATCAATTGTAATTGCAATTACAAGCTTATCACTTATGCGTATGATAAAGTAAAGCCATGGAAAGCAAGACCTTGTTAAAACATCGGGATGTCGATCATCCCACTCAATAAAGGAGGATATTCATCATGAGAAAACAAAAACATGGCGTTACCCAATGGCAGGTCGACAAGGCTTGGGCAGGTTATACCATTTTCTGCCCGCAGATGATCTCACCCAAACAGTTAGAAGGCCGCAAGGAAAGCTACGTGTACCTTTTGGATATGAAAGGCGACATCGTGCATCATTGGGTGATCCCAGGCATCGTCAAGCTGCACGGCGAACTGCTGCCGAACGGCAATCTGCTCTGCTCTGTGGATGAGAAACACGTCAAAAATCCGTTGGGATTGGTTTTCGCCGTCTCCTCCATCATGGAATTAGATTGGGACAGCAATGTGGTCTGGCGCTATGAAGATCCTTACCATGACTGCCACGACCGCTGCCGCCTGCGCAACGGCAATACCCTCTATATGCGGTATGTACCGCTCACACCAGAAAAACAAGCTAAAGTCCAAGGCGGTATGCCCGGCACCGAGCACAATGGTCAGATGTTCACCCTCGTTTTGACCGAAGTGACCATGGACGGTCAGATCGTTGACGAAATGGATCTCTCCGACGTTCTCGATCCCGCCGCGGATATCATCACCCCTTACGGCACCAGAGAATTATGGCCTGGCCTCAACTCTATCGAAGAGATGCCGGACGGCAAGATCGTCTCCACCTCTTACAACCTGAGCACCTGCTATGTTTGGGATCGTGAGAATAAAAAAGTGGCTTGGCGTTATGGCCAGGGCGAGCACAAAATTTCCTTCCCGCACGATCCGCAGCCGCTCAAAAACGGCCACATCATGCTCTTTGACAACGGCCGCTACTATGCGCCGGATCCCAATGGCCAGACCAACTACTTCCCGCCCGATTTCTCCCGTGTCATCGAGATCGATCCCGAGACCAACGAAACTGTTTGGGAATACCGCGCTGAAAATCCAGTGGATTTCTACTCCACCTATATCAGCAGCAACCAGCGCTTGGCCAATGGCAACACCCTGATCTGCGAGGGCGCTACCGGCCGTATCTTTGAAGTCACACAGAGCGGCGAGATCGTTTGGGAATATGTTTCCCCCATCTACACCCAGACCGGTATGCGTTTCGGCAAGACCAGCGCTATCTTCCGTGCTATCCGCTACGGCTTTGACTATCCAGGCTTGGCCGGCAAAGTTTTCGACGATGCCAAAAACGACAGCATCAACAGACTTTACGGCGCTAAGGCCATGACCTTCGCCAATGAATTGAATTAATTTACCAGGCAGAGCCCGGCGGCGCACTCGGCCAGCCGGGCTCACGCCTTGTAGTCAACCATGAAGGAGGAAAAGATGATGGCTCAACCTGCAAACCAAGAAAAAACGAGCGGCTGGAAGCAGCACATGACGCTGATCAAAGCCCTGGTCGTCCTTATTCCCATGCTTATCCTGATGATCATTCCGGCCGCGGGCAATTATACGCCGGAGATCAAATTGTTCTTCATCATCACCGTTTGCGCGATCCTGCTCTGGGCAGTCGATCTGATCAATATGACCATCGTGTCCCTGATGCTGCCAGTGGCCTTTATCCTGTCCAAACTGGCTACCCCTGAACAAGTCTTGGCTCCTTGGACGCAGAATCTGCCTTACCTGGTCTTGGGCGCGCTGATCATTTCCATCGTTTTTGAGCAATCTGGCTTGATGGATCGCTTGGCCTATTGGTTCATCACCAAAAGCGGCGGTTCCTACAAAGGCATCATCCTGGCGCTGACCACTTCGGGCTTCGTCGTCTCTATCCTGGTGCCGGGCTCCTTAGCCAGAGTGGCGCTTTACGGCGGCATGGCCTGGGGCATCTGCAAAGCTATGGGCTTTGAGAAATTTTCCAAAGCTACCGCAGGTCTGATGCTGGGCGCGTATAACGCTGCGGTCACCACTTCTTTCGTCGTTATGACCGGCGTCGAACCCTTCCTGGTCATGAACAACCAGCTGGCCAGCGTAGGCATCGATCCCATGACCTACATGGGCTATATGAAAGACAACGCCCTCTTGGCGGTCGTCTGGTCCTATCTGGTCGCCGCTATGATCATCCTGCTGTTCAAGCCGGAAAAAGGCATCGAAAACAAAAGCTATTTCAAAGAGCAATACGATAAATTGGGCAAAATGCGCATCGAAGAGAAAAAAGTCGCCCTTCTGCTGGTCGTCTTAGTCATTCTCTTGGCAACGAGCTCCATGCACGATATCGCCTTAGGCTGGATCTTTATCATCATGGCCACCGTCGCCTTTCTGCCAGGCATCAACTTGGGCAATGAAGAGACCATCAAGCGCGTCAATTTCCCCATGATCTTCTTCATCACCGCGACGATGGCGATCGGTCAGGTCTCCACCGTCACTGGTGCAGGCAGCTTCATCGCCAATGCCATGTTCCCGCTGATGAGCTTAGGCGGCAAAGGTTTCACCGTCTTCGCGACCTGGGTTTTGGGTGTCGGCGTCAACTTCGTGCTCACACCATTCGCCGCAGGCGCGACCCTCACCATTCCGCTGGCCGACTTGGCTAATCAGCTCAACATCAGCGTTTATCCGCTCCTGTACGCCTTCAACCACGGCCTCTATGAGATCCTCCTGCCTTACGAATCCACCCTGCCGCTGCTCATCTACAGCTTCGGCGTCATCAGCTTCAAGCACTTCCTCAAATTCTTCGGCGCGCAGATGATTTTCAACGCCATCTTTATCGCCGTGATCGCTGTACCATTCTGGTATCTCATCGGCGTACTCTGATACAAGATGATCAAAACAGCCGCTCCTTATTGGGCGGCTGTTTTTGCGTGCTTAGAGGAATAGAGCGCCCAGGAGCGGAATGTATGCTTTAAAGGGGGGAGTGCAATGATCGTTGATGATGAAGAAGCGCTGCGGTCAGAGGAAGCCGAAGCGGGCGCCCTGCAGGTCTGGAGCCATTGTCATCCTTTTTTGGAGAGACCAGTGCAGCTGCAGCTAGCTGGTGTGGTGCAGGGAGGAGACGCGGCGGTCTTATACGGATCAGAGCGGCAGAGAGCGGGGGAGCCGCTGCTTTTGGAGCAGGTGGAGATGATCCTCGCAGAAGGAAAAGTGCTGCACGTCGTGGACTGTCAGGCATCAATGCTGGCAGAGGATGAGCAGGCGCGCGAGCTTTTGAGAAAATTTACAGCGCAGGGGCTGGACGTCCATCCCGACTTGATCGGCTTAGCGCCAAAAGAGCGGGCTTGGGTGGCGCTGACGCTTGCGGAGACGCGCACAGAGCGGCCGACAGATGAGATCGCGCTAGGGATGCAGGGGTCGGCGGAGGTCGCGTCCTTGAAAGTGCTGGAGGCCTCTGGAGCAGCACAAGAGACGATTGGGGACGCAGAGTCTTTGCTGTGGCGAAGCCAAGATACAGTGATCCTTGATACATGGCGGGCGG
>CABVBB010000226.1 GCA_902496505.1 uncultured Peptococcaceae bacterium | reverse complement strand
TCTATCAAAGCAAATCGAGCGCTATTTAAAGGAGATGATCGATCAGGTGGATGATGGTGTGGTCGAGGTACAGCGCAATTACCTGTCAGAGCAATTCCATTGCGTGCCGTCTCAGATCAATTATGTCTTAAGTACGCGCTTCACACCGGCCCACGGTTATCTGGTAGAGACACGCCGAGGAGGCGGCGGCTATATCCGCATCGTCAGTTTGCAGCTGGATAAGGCGGACGATCTGCGGACAGTGGTCATCGACGGCATCGGCGATCATATCAGCCAGCGGGACGGTGAAGGTTTGGTGGCTTATCTGGTCGCGCAGGGGCTTCTGACTGATCGGGAAGGTCAGCTCATCGAGGCTATGCTCACCGATCGGGTGCTCTCTGGCGTGGAACACAAAGATGAGCTTCGAGCCAATATGCTGCAGCATCTTTTTGCGGCGCTGAGCCTAGGAACGTAGTTTATCTTGGGCGAATGGTTCATACTATAGTGAGTGAGGTTGACATTTTTGGAGGTGTGGAGATCATGTATTGTGATGAATGCAAAAAAAATCAAGCAACGATCCATTATACAAAGGTGATCAATGGCCATAAAGAGGAGCGCCATCTCTGCGAAGAGTGCGCGCATAAATTGAATTTGGATGCGGGGATGGAGATGCCGTCCTTCCCATCCTTCAAGATGATGAATGATTTTCCCAGCTTTGGTCTGCTGCCGGATTTCTCCATGGCGGACTTCGTGGGCGGCTTTTTTAATCCCCAGGATAAGACGCAGCCTTATGTGCAGCAGGTGATGCCCAATACGGACGCCTGCCCGGTCTGCGGCATGACCGCCGGTGAATTCAAAAAACTGGGCCGCGTCGGCTGCCAAAACTGCTACCAGCATTTTGGCGAATACATGCCGGGACTCTTGCGCCGGATCCATGGCAGCACCACCCATGTAGGCAAGGTGCCAGCCAAGGGCGAAGCTCAGCTGGCCAGCCAGCACCGCGCCGAGCAGCTCAAAGAAGAGCTCAAGGCTGCCGTCGCGCGGGAGGATTTTGAACGGGCCGCCCAGCTCAGAGACGAGATTAAAACCTTGGAAAATGGTCATATTAATGGAGGTGAGCAAAATGCTTAAAGATATCATTCGCAATGCCAAAAGTCCCTGGACCACCGCTGATGGTCAGCAGGCCGATTATGTGCTCTGCTCAAGGATCCGCTTGGCGCGCAACTTTGCCTGCTGCCCGTTTCCCCTGAAGCAGACGGAAGCCAGCGCGCAGAAGGTACTGGATATCATGCAGGAATTTTGCCGCCGCCATCCGGAATATCATTTTTATCTGCTGGATGACATCACGCTCTTAGATCGGCAGGTCTTGGTGGAGAAGCATCTGATCAGCCGCGAGCATGCAGCCGCCGACCGTCCGTACAAGGGACTGGTGCTCAATGATGAAGGCTCGGTGAGCATCATGGTCAATGAAGAAGACCATCTGCGCATCCAGTGCTTTGCACCGGGGCTGGACCTCAGCGCGCTGTGGCAGAAGGCCAGCGCCTTAGACGACCAGATCGAGGAGATCGAGCGGTACGCCTTCGATGAAAAATTGGGCTATCTCACCTGCTGCCCGACCAATTTGGGCGATGGGCTGCGGGGCTCGGTGATGATGCATCTGCCAGCCTTGGCCATCACCAAGCAGCTGGGCATCCTCAATCAGCTGAGCAACTTAGGCATGACTGTGCGCGGCCTGTACGGGGAAGGCAGCGACGCTACCGGCGATCTCTACCAGATCTCCAATCAGGTCACCTTGGGTCAGACAGAGTACGATATCCTGACCAACCTGCACAGCATCACGCTGCAGATCATCAAAGAAGAACGCAGCGCCCGAGAATTTTTGCGGGAGCACCATCATGATGAACTGGAAGATCAGGTCTGGCGCGCCATGGGGACTTTGACCCACGCCCGCTATCTGAGCTCGCAGGAAACATTGCGGCTGATCTCTCTGGTGCGCTTGGGCTACAGTATGGGTTATCTGGAACAGCTGGCCTTCGGGCAGATCAATGATCTGTATCTCCTAGCTCAGCCAGGCTATCTCCAGGAAATGAAGGGCGAAGATATGGACGCCCACCAGCGGGATGGCTATCGTGCCCAGAAGATCCAAGAAAAATTGAGTGAATAAAACCATAGACCCCACCTTCCGGCGACGGTCTAAGGATCATAAACGCCGGAAGAATCGAAGCGAAAGGGTGAATGTTTATGTTTGAAAGATATACAGAAAGAGCACAGAAGGTCATTTATCTGGCGCAGGAGGAAGCCCGCCAGATGCGCCACCCCGCAGTAGGCACGGAGCACATCCTCTTAGGCCTTTTAGGCGAGGGCGGCGGTGTAGGCGCCAAAGCCTTGGAAGCCTTGGGCATCAATCTGAATGAAGTCCGTCAGGCCGTTATCCAAGTGGTGCAGCCCGGCATGCAGCCTATCGGCAATGAGATCGGCATCACGCCCCGCGCCAAGAAGGTCTTGGTCCTGGCGCAGGATGAGGCCAACCGCTGGGGCGTCAATTATGTCGGCACCGAGCATATCCTCTTGGGGCTGATCCGCGAGGGCGAAGGCATCGCCTCCCAGGTCCTCACTAGCATGGGCGCTGATCCTGACAAGATCCGCAAACAAGTCGTCGCTATGCTGGGCGGTGCATCCGGCTTTGAAGGCGGCCTGCCTGGCAGCAACAAGCAGCCCAAAGGCAGCATGGAGGGCACCAATCACCCCACAGTGGATGAATTCGGCCGCAACCTGAACGATCTGGTCCGTCAAGGCAAGATCGATCCGGTCATCGGTCGGTCCAAAGAGATCGAGCGTGTTATCCAGGTACTCTGCCGCCGGACCAAGAACAACCCAGTGCTTTTAGGCGAACCAGGCGTCGGCAAGACCGCTATCGCCGAAGGTTTGGCTCAGCGCATCGTGGACGGCAAAGTTCCCGAGCTTTTGAAAAACAAGACCATCGTCACCATCGATATGGGTTCCCTGGTGGCTGGTTCCAAATACCGCGGTGATTTTGAAGAACGGCTGAAAAAGATCATGGACGAAGTCAAGGCCGACGGCAATATCATCCTCTTCATCGATGAGCTCCATACCTTGATCGGCGCCGGCGCTGCCGAGGGCGCGCTGGATGCGGCCAATATCTTGAAGCCCGAACTGGCCCGCGGTGATCTCCAGATCATCGGCGCCACCACTTTGGACGAATACCGCAAGCACATCGAGAAAGATGCCGCTCTGGAACGGCGCTTCCAGCCCATCACCGTTGATGAGCCGTCACAGGAAGAAGCCATCAGCATCTTAAAAGGCATCCGTGACAAATATGAAGCCCACCACAATGTCCAGATCACCGACGAAGCTATTGAAGCCGCTGTTAAGCTCTCCAGCCGCTACATCACCGACCGTCAGCTGCCGGACAAAGCCATCGACCTCATCGATGAAGCCGCTTCCCGGGTACGGCTGCAAGCCTACACCGCGCCAGTGGATGTCAAAGATCTGGAAGATGCTATCGAAAAATTAGCTGCGGAAAAAGAAGCCGCTGTCATGAGTCAGGAATACGAAAAAGCCGCCGAGATCCGCGACCAAGAGCAGAAGAAACGCTCTGAACTCAACGCCGCCAAAGAACAGTGGAAAAATGAGACCAGCAGCAAGACCGAGACTGTCACCGCCGAAGAAATCGCCCAGATCGTCTCCAGCTGGACCGGCGTACCGCTGACCAAGATGGAGGAGACTGACACCGATCGTCTGCTGCATATGGAAGATATCCTGCACCAGCGGGTCGTTGGCCAGGACGATGCCGTCATCGCCGTTTCCAAAGCCATTCGCCGCGCCCGTTCAGGACTCAAAAATCCCAAACGGCCTATTGGTTCCTTCCTTTTCCTGGGGCCCACCGGCGTCGGCAAGACCGAATTGGCCCGCGCCTTGGCCGAAGCCCTCTTTGACAATGAGGACGCCATCGTCCGCATCGATATGAGCGAATACATGGAGAAATACTCCGTGTCCCGTCTGGTCGGTGCACCTCCCGGATACGTCGGCTACGACGAAGGCGGTCAGCTGACAGAAGCCGTACGGCATAAACCCTATTCCGTCGTCTTGCTCGATGAGATCGAAAAAGCTCACCCCGATGTGTTCAACATCCTTCTGCAAGTACTGGATGACGGCCGTTTGACCGACAGCCAAGGCCGTACGGTGGATTTCAAAAACACCGTCATCATCATGACCTCCAATGTCGGCGCCAGCAATATGAAGACCATGGCTTCCCTGGGCTTCAGCAACGGCCTCGACGATGCTGAGGAAGGCAAAGCTGAGTACGAGAAGATGAAGAAACAAGTCCTCGACTCCTTAAAAGGCGTCTTCCGTCCCGAGTTCCTCAACCGTATCGACGAAACCATCGTCTTCCACAAATTAGAGAAAGATCAGATGCGCTCCATCGTTGATCTGATGCTCAATGACCTGCGCAAACGCTTGAGCGAGCAGGAAATGACGCTGGAGATCACCGAAGAAGCCAAAGACCAGCTGGTCGAAGAAGGCTACGATCCCGAATACGGCGCCCGTCCGCTCCGCCGGACCATCCAGCGCCGCATTGAAGACCCCCTGGCCGACGAACTGCTCTCCGGCCGCTACAAAGCCGGCGACGTGGTCAAAGTCGACAAAACCGAAGATGGCTTTGTCTTAGCCTAAAATAGCGTTATAAAGCCCCGCTGAAAATTTTTCAGCGGGGCTTTTGGCGTGGCAGCGGCTTTTGGGGGCAGGATTTGGGCGCAAAATGTGGAAACAACTACATATTGAGCCAAAA
>CABVBB010000225.1 GCA_902496505.1 uncultured Peptococcaceae bacterium | reverse complement strand
CGATAAAGATCGTCACGTCAAGCGAAATACTCAGGTTTTCTTGATTGGTTTAGTGACGGACGATCAGATAGAGACCATTTTCCAAATCATGTGTCATTCCCTTGAGAACACGGCTGAGCAAAAGACAGAGATGCTGTGCTTCCTCCATATCCTCTGCCCAAAAGGTCGGAACAGCCGCTGTCACTTTAGCTTTGCTGGCACTGAGCGCAACGATCGCTAATATGCATTCTTCTAAGCCAAAATCCATTTCCCCACATCCTTTACTAATCTGCTGCCCGCCGGCCGATCTGGCTGGCTAAGGGTTTTTGGACGGCGCTTTCCAGTACAGGTGTCTTATAGGCTGCATCAATGATGCAATCCAGATCCTTTTCATTGGGCAGAATAAATACCCCCAAGACACCCGTATCGATATTTTTGCGAGCCAAAGGCGTCCATTCTGGCTCGCCCACCTCGACCTTGCTGCCGACCAAAACCGCCAGATTGTGCAAGATAGCCTGGCGCTGCCCCACATTGTTGAGGATGGCTCTGGCGTTATCATCCTTAGGATGCAGTACGATGCCTACGCCCTCTGCCAAGATCTTTTTTCTGGCTGCTGGATCGCCGACGTTCATGATCACGATATCATCCACCAGCAGCAGCGCCCCTTCAAAATGCAGCCGTGCTGCATCTACCGAAGCGATATGCTGGATGAAGCTGCCCCGCATCATCGCTTTGCAGACCAGGATCATCACGACTGCCGCAATAAGCCCCGCTGTCCAACCGATAAAGATCGTGCAGATGGTGACCGTCAAAGAGACCAGCATAACTAAATAATTGCGGGATTCGAAGACCTTGGCAATACCCTCGATATAATCTGCACCGCGGGGCACCAGCGCTGTTTCATCCAGCTTCATCAGCGTTTCCCGCTCCATATTGCGGATATCGCGGAATTGCTGAGCGCACAGCACCAAAAAAGTGATGGCCGTGTACTCTTCTTCCAACAGAGCAGGGACAGCAATAGCTGCCAAAGCGGCAGCTATTGCTCCTAAAGAAAGATGGATGATGTAACCATGCGGATAAGAGGGATAGTTGCGGTAATCGGTACGCAGCATATACAACCGGGCTAAAAAACCGCTGGCAATGCCCAGCAAAATTTCAGCAGTATAAGTACTCACGTCACTGCCCCTTTTTATTCATAAAGACTACAGCCGCACCGCCAATAATGAGGACACCTGCTGCTAAAAGCAAAAATTTACCCGTGCCGCTCATGCCTTTCTCCTCTTGAGCTGCCGGCGCATTGCTGATAAATTGCTGAGAAGAGGCTGTTTCGTTGTTGGCGATCCCTAAAAATTCCGGCAGCACTTGCGCAAACTCTTCTGCTCCCGCTTCTGCTTCTTCTAAGGTATTGGTATGGGTGCCGATCTCCAGCAAGATCGAATGGGGCGCCATATCTTGGTTGTAGTTGCCCTTTGCCATATAGATGGACTTGATCAGGCCAGGCTTCACCTCATCATAATAAGCCTTCATCTTTTCTGCAAATTCCAGATTGGCTGCACTGTTTTCATTTTGACGGCCAACGACCAAACGGATCTGAGTCACCTCTTTGCCATCCAGCTCCGTCTCATAATATTCAGGGTCAGGCACGCCGTCACGATGCACATCGATCATGATCGCCGGCGCTTCCTGCAAAAGCTCTGCTGCTGTTTCCCGCGAACGCTGGTAAGCATTTTTATCATGAGGATCGTGGATATTATCACTATGGACTACTGTGACGCCCTGCTCCTCTAATGTCTGGGCCAGAGCACCGGCGACATCCAAGATATCCCCGCCGCCTTCTTTACTTTCTGTGCCAGAAGTCGGCACATAGCTTTCATCGGTGTGGGTGGCATAGATGGCCACGGCCTGATAAGGCTTCTCTTCACCGGCAGAAGCCGCCGCCGGCTGATCTTTTGCGGGCACATAGCGATAGCCGATGTTATCCTCTACGACCTGACAATGGGCATTTTGACCGTCCAGATCCATGATCTTGTAATGCTTGTTGTCGCTGGTAATGATCTCGTCTTCTTCATTGACCACACGGCTCATATGCTCAATGTGTTCCTCCGAGTCCATGTCGAACAAGGAATAATACGTACCATCTAGACATTCATCACATTCATCGGGATCTGCGCCCTGAGTTTCGCTGGCAGGCTCAGCTGCCGTCGTTGCGATATTTTCCGGCACCCCACCTAAAAGATAATACCCTCCAACGACTAGGCAGATGACTGCCGCCCATAATATCCATCTTTTCTGCTTCTTGACCATGACAATGACCTCCTTTTTGTCCTAGTGTTTCCGTATCAAGAAGCGAATATGCAGACCAGCCGCTGCAAATAAATAAAGCAGGGCGCTCATTTCTTAGCGTCCTGCTTTATTTTGATGATCTATTATTGGAGTTTTACAGACTGAAGCTCACGTCTTCCAGCGGCCCTAAGACTGTCACGGTATAATCATTGCTCAAGAACAACCGTTCAGCCAGCTTTTGGATGTCTTCTCGCGTCACATGGCTGAGCAGCTCCACCGTTTCCTCTGGCGTGATGATCTTATCTTGGACCAAGAGCGAACGGCCCAGTTTGTTCATGCGGCTGTTGACACTCTCCAGTCCCATAAACAGACTGCCCTTCATTTGGCAGAAAGCACGCTCTAGTTCTCGCTCGCTGATGCCGTTTTGAGCGATCTGATGCAGTTCCTCCGCGATCATATCCAAGACTTTCTGGCAGTTTTCCGGCCGCGTACCCACCGAAATGACCAGCCGCCCGGTGTCCGAATAAGCGCCATGATAGCTGTAGACTGAATAAGCCAGTCCCATTTCTTCGCGAATGCGCTGCACAAGGCGAGAACTCAAGCCACCGCCTAAATAGGTATTGAGCAGACTGATGGGATAAAGCAGATTGTCATTATTGGACACACCAGGTACACCCAAGCATATCTGAGCCTGTCCGATGTCTTTGTAGTGACAGTTCACACCCTTGACCGTTTGCGGAGCAGGAATGCAGACATTGCGCGTGCCTCTCGCAACATGACCAAAGAGCTTCGCGAGAACGCTGACCACCTGCTCATGCTCGATATTGCCCACTACAGAAATGACCATATTGGCACCAGTATAATGTTTTTTCATATACTGACGCAGCGTATCGCCGGTAAAGGCCGCCAATACTTCTTCTGGCCCTAAGATCGTCCGTCCCAGCGGATGGTCGCCCCAAATATCGGCAGCAAATAGATCATTGACCAATTCATCCGGCGTATCCTCATACATCTTGATCTCTTCGATGATGACCTCGCGTTCCTTGGCCAATTCGTTTTCGTCAAACTTGCTGTGGAAAATCATATCGGATAAAATGTCCGCTGCCAGTTCAAAATGCTCACTGAGGGCTTTGACATAGTAACAGGTATATTCTTTGCTGGTAAAGGCATTGATCTGGCCGCCGACAGCATCGATCTGTTCGGCGATATCCTGGGCGCTGCGGCGCTCAGTCCCTTTAAAGAGCATATGCTCGATAAAATGCGTGATGCCGTTTTCCGCTGGCTCTTCATAGCGGGAACCGACGCCGACCCAAACGCCCATAGACATGGACTGCACATAATCGACAGTCTCGGTAATGATCCGCAGGCCATTATCCAGCTCGGTAATGCGGTAATTTAATGTATTCATAAATGTCCTCCTGAATATTTAACGTCAATCTAATCTCAGTATACCCCATATCCCGCAGAAAACCAATAGCGGTCAAGCGATTTCCTCTATTGGCAGCCAATGGTTTTAAAACCATAATCTAAGAGATTGGCCGCATCAAGGAAACGATTCTGGCTTTTGAGGACAACAGCGATCAAGCAATGATCTCCCCGCTTGGCCGCAGCGATCAAGCATTGCCCCGCTGCATTGGTCGTACCTGTCTTGACGCCGATGGCACCAGGATAGAACTGCAGCAAGCGATTGGTATTTTTGACCTGACATTGTCTCTGCCCCACCCAATGGATCGTGGCATAGCGAGTCTGGACGATCTGGCTGAAGGTGTCATTTTGCAGCGCATAGCGGGCAATGACGGCCAGATCATAGGCGCAGGACTTGTGCTGATCATCGGGCAGGCCATTGGTATTTTGAAATGTCGTACTGACACAGCCCAAAAGCTGAGCCTTGAGGTTCATTCGCCAGACAAAATCCTCTTCATCCGGCGCCACATTTTCGGCAATCGCCACACAGGCATCATTGCCTGATTTGAGCAAAGCGCCATAAAGCAGATTTTCCAACGTGATCTGCTCGCCCGTTTGCAGATTGAGGCGCGATTCACCAGTAGCCGCAGCCGCAGGCGAGACCGTAGCTGTATAAGACAGATCCGGCTGATGCTCGATGGCCAATATGGTCGTCATGACCTTGGTCAAACTGGCCGGCGGACGGCTTTCATAAGCATTTTTGCAATAAAGGATCTCCCCACTTTGATAATCCATCAAGATGGCCGCTTCTGCAGTCAAAGCAGGAGCGGCCGCTGCATCGTGGATGGGGATGAGAAAACAAAAGAGGCATAAGGCTAGGCGAGAGAGCACCTTATTCATTTGCGCTCTCTCCCTGTGTCTCTGCTTCACTTTGCTCCAGCATATGGGATACTGTGGAAAGCGTATAGCCCTTATCGCGAATCGCATCGATCATCTGCGGCAGCGCCTGCACAGTATGTGCCTTAGGGTGCATCAAGATGATCGTGCCATTATGCAGCTTATCGCCTGTGACACGCTGGACTAAAGTCGCCTGATCTGGCGGCGGATTCTGCCAATCGATGGTATCGGCCG
>CABVBB010000224.1 GCA_902496505.1 uncultured Peptococcaceae bacterium | reverse complement strand
GACCCGCTACGCCCACAACAGCGCCGTCAAAGTGCGAGCCGGCCAAAACGTCCGCCGCGGCCAAACCATCGCCCTCTCCGGCAGCACCGGCCGCTCCACCGGTCCGCATGTGCACTGGGAGATCATCAAAAACGGCGTGACGCAAAACCCTATGGAATATTATCGTTAAGCGAGCAAGAGATAAAAGAAACCCTAACCAGGATGCGCAGAGTGATTGGCATGAAGATAAAAATGTTATCATGCCATGATCAATAAGCAACTATTTTGGTTAGGGTTTTATTATTTGGTGACAATGGTCAGGACTTGATTTTGAGCAGATTTTTGCGCAGCATCTGCACAAAGCTGTCGATGATAGGCGTATCGACAGCTGCTTCGTGAACAATATAGCCGAATTGACCATAAATGTTGTCGCGCAAGGGTTTAAAAAGCGTATCGGGATAAGGCGTTTCTTCAAAAATGCCAGTACTGGCGATGCCGATCCCCATATCGCTGGCGATAAGTTCACCGTATAATTTAAAAGAGTCAGCAAAGAGGGCATTTACCGTGCCAAAGCGGGAGAGGATACGATAAGGGATATAGGAATCAAGGTTGTCCTGTACTTGCTCGGTAAGAAAAATGATAGGATATTTTAAAAGGCTTTTGATGGACAGCGTCTGGTAACGATTCAGCGGTGAATGAGCACCGATGATGGCACAATATTCATAACGCGCTAAAGGGAAGAATTGCAGCTGCGGCGGCATTGACGTAAACGGTGCATCTTGAATATACATCATGCCTAGAAAGCCGATATCCATTTGCTGAGATAAGACAGAAGCGATCACATGCTCTGTATCCATTGAGGTGATCTCCAAATGAATATCGGGATAAGCTTTGATAAATTTGATGTGGGTCTCAGGCAGGATAAAATCTTTGAAGGTGTGGATAGAGGCGATGCGCAGAGAGCCTGTTTGCTTATCAGAGGAGCGGATCAAATACTGTTCCAGTTCGTCACAGCGTCTGAGGATATCGGCAGCAGCTGCGGCTGCAAATTCACCCTGTGTGGTTAAGGTAATGCCGTGGACGCTGCGGTTGAGCAGTTGGACACTGTACTCTTCCTCTAAATTTTGTAACGATTGGCTGATAGCCTGTTGTGAAACAAACAATTTGCTGCTGGCATGACGGATGGATTGGGTTTGGGCAACAGTCACCAGGTAAAGAAGTTGTTTGAGCTGCATGGGATCACCTCTGGATCGAAAGAAAAAAGGGCGTTTAGTTCCTTATACCCAAAGAATAGCTTAATCAAATCTATATGTCAACTTTTGCTTGTAGCTTTGCGTAAAAGCATGAAAATATAAGTGTTTTTCATAGAATACATAAGGTGATAAACTGTAGTTGGAAATAAGATCACTGCAGCGATCAAAGGATACTTCATCACTTTAAGGAGATGGCGATATGTCAAGAGAAACTATTGCAGAGAAAATAATGCTGTTGGGTATTGATGCTATGGATCCCGGTTTGACGAAGAAATATATGGAAAGAGGCGTTATGCCTAATGTTGAGAAACTGATGCAGCGCGGCTCCTGCCGCAGTGATTTGGTATTGCTGGGCGCTCAGCCGACCATCACACCACCTTGTTGGACAACGCTCTCAACGGGGGCTTATCCAGCGACGCATGGCATCACTTGCTTTAAAAAACAAGGGACAGAGCTCGATGATCTGGTCTATGGCATGAGCTCCAGCATTTGCAAAGCGGAGCAGCTTTGGGACTGTTTTGTGGAGGCTGGCAAAAAAACATTGGTATGCCAATGGCCAGGCTGTTCCTGGCCGCCCACAAAGGAAGACGAGCACCTGCTGGTCATTGATGGGACCCAGCCGACTTTTATCAATATGCTGCCTATTATCGATATTGAAGAAGTCATCATAGCAGATGTACGAACTGAAGAAGTGACCTTTAAACCGATGGCGGCCAGTGATGGTAATGTACCTTGCGTGATCAAGGATCTGAAAGAGGTGGAATTGGGCGCGACTTTCAAAGATGGCGGACATTTGAACAATACCATTTTGATCTTGAATCCTGAGGATGGCGAACACGCTCTCAGCGATTCTCCCTTCAATATTGCTTTTTCACCGATCAAAGAGGCAGAAGGATGGGTTCAGGCACCAAAAGATGCAAAAGAATTTGTCGTCCTGCTCAACATGGGCTTTATTCGCCGGCCGTGTCTGATCTTGAAAAATGATCAAGGTATCTATGATCATGTAGCGATGTATAAGAACAAAAAAGCTGCGGAACCGATCGCTGTATTCTACAAAGATCAATATATGCGCGATGTGTGGGATGAAGTGATCGACGGAGAGACAGCCAAAATGGCCACTCGCGACATGATGCTTTTGGAGATCGCAGAAGATGGCACGCATGTAGAAATGTGGGCAACTGGTGCATTAAAGCCAGATTATGACGATCACTTTTATCCACGTTCGCTGTATAAAGAATTGAGTGAGCAGATCGGGCCGCTGCCAACGATGTCAAATATTTCTGGCTACAGTGAAAAGTTTTTGGGACAGTGCCACATGGGAGCTTGGGAACATGAAGGGGATTGGCAGGCAGCAGCGATCCATTATCTCATCGAAACACAAGGCGTGGAAGTGGTTTTTTCCCATTTCCACAATGTGGATCAATTAGCTCATCAAATGATGAAGTTTTTGAAGAAGCGGGCGTATTCCAAGATGCCGCCAGAAGTCTATGATCGTTTGCTGCAAAAGGTGTATGAGCAGACGGACCGTTATATTGGCAAGTTTATGCATTTGCTGGACGAAGGGTGGGCTATTGCCCTGATCAGCGACCATGGCCAGGTCTGCCCTGAGCACGATACGCCAATGATGGGTGATGGGACAGGCGTCAATATCCGCTTGATGGAAGAATTGGGCTTTACAGCACTTAAGAAAGATGAAAACGGCAATGATCTGCGGGAGATCGATTGGGAAAAAACGATCGCAGTTGCTCCCCGCGGCAATCATATCTACCTCAATATCAAAGGACGGCAGTCTCACGGTATAGTCGAACCGGCAGATCAGTATGAAGTAGAGGAGCAGATCATGACTGCGCTGTACGGCTATCGGGATAAAACCACTGGGCAGCGGATCTTTGCAGCCGCTTTGCGCAATAAAGATGCCCTGCTTTTGGGTCTGGGCGGGCCTGATTGTGGAGATATCGTCTATTGGCTGGCCGAAGGTTATAATTTGGATCACGGCGATAGCCTTTCAACGACCAAAGGCGTCGGCGGCAGCAGCGTCTCACCTATTTTTGTTATGGCAGGGCCTGGGATAAAAGAGAATTTCCGAACCGATCGTGTGATCCGTCAAGTCGATGTGGCACCAACAGTGGCTTATCTGGGTGGTGTGCGCATGCCAAGAGAGTGTGAAGGATCGATCATTTATCAAATATTAGAGAAGGAATTTTAACAACGAGTGAGGAGAACTGCGGTTGGATAGATGACAAACCGCAGTTCTCAAAAAATAATAGCGTTCCATAAAAATGATAAGGCAGGTGTTTTTGATATGTCTATGAGCAGCGGAAAAGTCAATAGTGGTAAAGAAATGGTCAATTTTATTATTGCAGTAGCATTCATGTTCCTTTTTCGTTTTGTTCCAGCGCCAGATCCTATCACCCCTTTTGGTATGGCTGTTTTAGGCGTGTTTATCGGGGCTATTTGGGGATGGTGCTTTGGGGGAGACAGCACCTTATGGGCATCCTTGCTGGCCTTGGTAGCCTTAGGCATCGGCATGCCGGCCGGCGCGTTCGGTGCTGTTTCACAAGTCTTCAGCGGATATGTCTTTATTATAGTTTTGCTGAGTTTATTCACAGTTGGCGCATTGATGGGGGCGAATATCGCCGAATACCTGGTCTATAAGCTTTTGTGTGCTAAATTTTTAAAGGGCCATCCCTGGCTGCTCGTCGCCATGATCTTATATGGCGCCTATGTCATCGGTATTTTGACCAATCCCATGGTCGTAGCGATTTTTCTCTTTAGCTTATTTGAGGTCTTATTTGCCCAAGCCGGCTATCAAGCAGGTGAAAAAACACCGGTCTTGATCATCATATGCACTGCTTTGGATATCTTGATCGCCTCTATTTTATATCCATGGGCGGCGCCGCAGTTGATGGCGCTGCAGGTCCTGCAGAGCAGCGCAGGGATCACGATCAGCAATGCACGCTACTTGATCTTGCTTTTGGTGATCGGTGCTATTATGTTGGCGTTGATGATGGCTGTCATGAAACTGCTCAAATGTGAGATCGATAAAATGGGCAGCAGCGATCTGACGTTCCTGGAAGAAAAATATAAGCATGGGCTGGTCCCCTATCAAAAAGGTGTTTTGATCGCGATACTATTTTTTGCTTTAGGCAGCGTGGTGATCGCTTTCTTTCCCAAAAGTCTGGGTGCTGTTTATGCGTTCGTCGCCGGCAAGCTTAGTTTTATCGGCTGGATGGCCTTGGTCGCCGGCATCATGATGTTTATCAAAATAGACGGCAAGCGTTTATTAGAGCCACAAGTCATGGCCAAAGTTTTTCCGTGGGATATGCTGATGATGATCGGTGTAGGCGTCACGGTCGGAACGATCTTAACTGGTGCGGATACTGGCGTCACTATTTGGATCGGCAACGCTTTAGGGCCTATTTTAGCCCAAGCAAATGATCTGACGCTATGTATCATTTTAGCGGTCACAGGACTATTGATGACAAATGTGCTCAATAACAATGCAGTCATCATCCTGCTCTCTACTGCTGTCGTCACGCTGTCCGTGCAGGGCTTTATTGGGGATC
>CABVBB010000223.1 GCA_902496505.1 uncultured Peptococcaceae bacterium | reverse complement strand
TCGGCGAACCGCCGTCCACGATGGTCAAGGTCAACTGCATTCTCCAGGTCTTCGTCAAAGTGACAGAGCTCACCCGGCTCAATATCGTCACTGATGTGGAGGGCGCCATCGCTGACCGCTGCCGTATCTGCGTCGAAGACATCATGGGTAAGAAATGCCATCAGGAAAATGTCAGCCAGTCCATCGACGTCAATGCGCCGGTCGATGTCAATGGCATCTTAGTCAAAAAGACCAAGAACATGACCGCCTGCCTGCGCAATGTGAGCTACGAGAAGATCTGCAACAAGGTCATCATCAAGGGCACCATCCACGTACAGGTCTACTATGTGGCCTGCAACGGCGAGCAGGAACTCAGAGAGACCAGTGCGGATATCCCCTTTACCACCTTCGTGCACTTTGACGGCGTCAATCAAGATACCATGATCCGCGTCAAGGAGCGGGTGGAGTACACCAACGCCAGCTTGGACGGCGTGGCCTGCCAGACCTCGACGGTACGGGCAGCCGCTATCTTAGAGATCTGCGTCTGTGCGTTCCAGATGCGCGACTTCATGGTCGTTGTGGATATCAAGCCCATGGAGCAGCCCAGTCAGCCGATCATGCCGCCGCCGGAGGTCTATCCGCCGATCGAGCCGGAACCGCTGCCTGAACCTCTGCCAGAGGTAGAAGAATGCCCCGAAGGCGGCTACACCTATGTGGTGCAGCAGGGCGATACCTTGGCCAAGATCGCTGATAAATACCAAGACCGTGTGCCTGGTCTGACCTGGCAGCATATCGCCCGCCACAACAGCCTCTATCCCCCGTATAATTTGAGCATTGGTCAGATCGTCCGGGTCCCGTGCGTCGCTGGCAAGGGCTGAAAGAAAAAAGTAAGGATATCGACCGATTAGGTTAACATTTCGACACCTCTTTTGTGGGAAAATCTACCCAGAGAAAGAGGTGTTTTTTATGCGGCGAGCAAAATATCGGGTCAAGAAGCGGGCGGCAGCCGTTTATCTGCTGCTGGCCTTATTGGCAGGCTGGCTGACGGGGATCTCCAGCCTGCCGCAGGCAGAGGATATGCCCCCTATGCCCGCGGTAGATAGCCATGCAGCGATCATAAGAGATGCCCAGGGGCAGACGATAGGAGCGCTGCGGGCAGATGATGAACTGCCGCCCGCCTCCTTGACCAAGCTTTTGACCGCTTGGACGGTGTACAAGCACTGCCCGGACTTGGAGCAGCAGGTGGTGGTGCGGGCGGGGACTTTGATCAAGCTGAGCGGGACAGGGGCGTCCACCGCCGGACTTGTCCCGAATGAAACCATCACCCTCCGCGAACTTTTGGCGGCGCTCTTGCGGCCCTCCGGTGCGGATGCTGCGCTGGTCTTGGCGGAACATACCAGCGGCAGTGAAAAAGATTTCGTCCGCCTGATGAACGAAGAAGCCCAGGCGCTGGGCATGACACACAGTCATTTCGCCAATGCCATCGGTCTGGATGATAGTGAGCAGTACAGCACAGCCGCCGATCTGATGCGCTTGTGGCAGGCTGTGCTGAGTGAAGACACGCTCAAGGCCATCGTCACGGTGGAGGGGCAACATACACGGTGGCCAAGCACGCTGCTTACGTATGACACGCCGCTGGATTGGTCCGGCGGGCGCATCTTGGGCGGCAAGACAGGCTATACCAAGCGGGCGGGCCAATGTCTGGCCTCTTATGCAGAGGTGGACGGTGAGCTTTATTATCTGGTCACGCTGGGCGCACCTGGGGAAGCCGGCGGTAGCGGTCAGCATCTCGCTGACGCCCGCACGCTCTACAGCTGGGCCGCTGCGCAAAGACGCTGAAAATTTGAGCGAGCATGTTTATAATGCCTCTCCCTGGGGACATACTAGACCTATCAGGCGCCGGGAAAGCGCCTCGGAGGAGAGGAGACGCATCATGAAAACCAAAACGATCACCCTGCTCATTTTACTGGGCTTATTATTGGCTGGGCTTATCGACGTACAGGAGACCTATGATCCCCATGAATTGATCCGCTTCCATGTCCTGGCCAACAGTGACAGCGACGCTGACCAGGCACTCAAGCTGGCTGTCAAGGATCAGGTAGTCACCTATATGCAGACGCTTTTGGACGGGGCAGAAGATGTCCAGGACAGCCGCCAGATCATCCAAAGCCACCTGCCGGACATCAAGCAGCAGGCGCAGCTGGTCTTGGACGAAAAAGGCAGCAGCGAGGGCGTGACGGTGGAGTATGGACATTTCGATTTCCCCGTGAAATATTACGGTCAGTTCAGCCTGCCGGCAGGCAATTACGAAGCGCTGCGGGTGGTCATCGGTGAGGGGGAGGGCCACAACTGGTGGTGCGTGCTCTTTCCGCCCATGTGCTTCGTCGATGCCGCAGACGTAGCGCCAGATGAATTGGCCCATTATACCGATCAGTCACCAGAGAAAAAAGTGGTGCTCAAATGCCGCCTGACCGAATGGCTGGCGAAATGACCCAAAAGAGTGGGGCAAAAAATTTGACAAATTTGCCGCCAACTCTTTTTTTTTGCCCCGCTTTCCGCTACAATAAGGGGAAGGCCAAAAGAAACATAGGATATCTTTTGAGCGTAAAATGAAGGGAGCCTATTGCAATGAAGGGACATTTGGAAATATTTGAGCATCGTTTAAAAAACATGGTGGCGAAGCTGCCCCATATTGAGCATATCGATCTGGATCAGGCTTTTTTGGACTACGAAGCAGCCTTGGGCGAGACCATCCCCTATTATGACGTCCAATCCGGTGTGACTTTGGCGGATTATTACGCCTCCACCTTTACCCAGTACATCAAGGAACGCTTGGCCAACTAGTCTGCATCCCAGCGAGCAAGGAGATGGTGTGGATGGAGCAGCAAAAGGTGAGCTTAGACCGCCAAAAAGGGCGGTCACTTTTATGGACGCTGATCATAGCGGGACTGGTGACGACGATGAATACCACCACCGTCAGCATCGCTCTGCCCAGCTATATGCAGATCTTTCACGTCGATCTGGCCACCGTGCAGTGGGTGGTCGTCGGCTATATGCTCCCCTTGGGGATGATGATGCCCTTATCCGGCTATTTGGGCGAACGTTTAGGCTATCGGCGTGCCTTTTTGCTGATGATGGCCGCCATCGGCGTCTGCTCACTAGGCTGCGCGCTGGCCTGGAATTTTCAGGCGCTGGTCTTTTGGCGTGTGCTCAAAGGCGTGGCAGCCGGCATCGTGACGCCTTATTCCATGAGCCTGCTTTACCGCTATATCGGTCATGACTTGCAGCCGCATTATTTGGGCATCGCTACGATGACCCAGTCCTTCGGCGTGGCGGTAGGACCGGCACTTTCTGGGCTGCTGCTGCAATTCGCCTCCTGGCGCATCCTCTTTTTGGTCAACCTGCCGCTGGTGGTGCTGGCGATCTGGGGCGGGCTGCGTACCCTGCCCAAAGAAAACGCCGCCAAGACGCAGGAACCTATCGATCTTCCCGGGATACTCTTAGTGACAGCGGGGACAGGGGCCGTCCTGGTGGGCTTCACCTATTTAGAAAATTGGGGCGTGCGCAGCCCGCTTTTTTGGGGCGCGGTCTTGGGCGGAGCAGCACTGGTCATCGTCTTCGTTGTCCGTCAGCTGCACACAGCGCATCCTTTGCTCAATTTTGCGGTACTCGGCTATCGGCCCTTTGCCGTAGCTTTGGTGGTCAACTGTGTCATGGCCATGACCATGGGTATCAACGGCATCCTCAATATGCTTTATATGCAGAATCTTTTAGGCTATACGCCGTTTGCCGCGGGGCTGATGATGCTCATCCCCTCGCTGGCTATGCTCGGCGGTACCTGGCTGTCTGACCGTTTGTTCGGCCGCATCACCCACCGGACGCTGGTGGCAGTGGGACTTTTTATCGCAGCGGCAGGCAATTTCGGCATGAGTCACAATGGTCTGGAGACCACCGCGGTCATGATTCTCTGCGCCCTCTGCCTGCGCTATATCGGCCTGGGGCTGGTGCAGATGCCGCTGGCGGACTACGGCATGAGCGGCATCGACAGTCAGCTCACCGGGCACGCCTCAGCTATGTTCAACTGGGGGCGGCAGACAGCCACCGTCGTTTCGACTAATATCCTCACCATCGTGCTCAGCCTCAATATCACCCGCTACTGGTATGCCGCCGGCCAAACTGGTCTGCCCGCAGAAGGCACCCAAGCTTATGCTCAGGCCTCCATGCGCGCTATCGACAGCGACTACCGCTATCTGGCCATCGCTCTTTTGGCCAGCGCTGTCCTCACATTGGCAGCCATGCGGCGTACTCAGACAGCCGAAGGCATACCCGATGGTATTTCTCCAAAAGCATAATGAAAAAAGCCCTCAGAGGCGCAGCGGCTGGCTGCACTTTTGAGGGCTTTTGCTGTGGCCGGATGGGGTTTCACTGCTCGCTGAGCAATTCCTGGAGCGCCTCCAGCTTGATGCCGGAACGCTGGGCGATCTCTTCCAGGGTCAAGCCTTTTTGCGTGAGGATATCGGGAAGATTCTTGACCAAAAAATCTGGAAAGCTTTCCGCTTCTTCAAAATACGTGAAGACCATCGTCATGGTCACGCCTCCATCGGCAGAGGGCTCAAAAAATAGATCACGCCCTCTTTCGATGATCGTCTTTAAGAGAAAGCGTTCCTGCTCATTGCTGAACTCGAAGAAAGAGGGAACGGTCACGCTGATCTTGGCGCAGCGGTCTTGGGCATCGACGACGCCGGTGACACGGCCATGATGTCTTTTGGCGAATTCGTCGCAGTGATCGAGCAGATAGCTGTAGCTGGACTTGTCCTTGGCAATGACGCGCT
>CABVBB010000222.1 GCA_902496505.1 uncultured Peptococcaceae bacterium | reverse complement strand
TTTGAGCCACATCCAGAGCAACCTGCATATCCCTCAGATCGATCATCATATTCAAATCAATGGTCATGCGTACCCCCTCCTAATCCTCATACAATAATTCCGTCATTTTTGGCTCAACATTGGGTATATGGATCGTCATCATCGCTTGTTCATCTTTTTTGATCATTACTGGCCGATCCAAAAATGCACTGATCCTTTCATCAGTAAAAAGCTCTGCTGTGCTGCCTGAGGCAAATATCCGGCCGTTTTTGAGCAGCAAACTCTTCTCAAAAATCGGTTTGATCTCTTCTAAATAATGCGTGACGTAAATGATCGTCAGCTTTTCTTGATCAGCGAGCTGCTCCATGACCTTAAAGAGATACTCTCTATTGTAAATGTCCAGACCTGTGCAGGGTTCATCTAAAACTAAGATCCGCGGTTTAGGAAACAACGCCCGCGCGATCAAAACATTTTGCCGCTCTCCCTTGGAAAGCATATCAAATGTATAATCACCTTGACGCTCTAAGCCCAGCTCCTGCAGAAGTTTCTTAGCCTGTTTACGCTCTGTCAGGGTTATATCCGCCCCGATGCCCAAGGTGCCATATTTTCCAGACAGCACGATGTCCATGACAGATTCCTTGCGATAATATTTATCGAAAAAAGACGCCGAGACCCAGCCGATCTGTTTGCGCATACCCAAAATATTTTCGTTGCTGATCGATTTGCCGAAAATACGCAGCCGACCTTCTGTATAATGGCGAAACCCCGCCATTATGCTTAACAGTGTCGTCTTTCCAGAGCCATTCATCCCAAATACGACCCATCGGTCGCCTTCTTGTATCTGCCAATCGATGTCTTTCAGCAGATATCTATAGCCCACTTTGCAGCTGATGTTTTCTGCCTCCATAATATTATCCTTCATGATCTCACCGCCTATCTGTCATTTTCCAGATCCGCATCAGACAAGGTGATGCATTCCCCTACATAGTGTTTGTTCCGATTCAAAGGCACACTGAATCCTTCCGGTGTCAAAATGCCAATATTTTGATTTTCCCACATGATGATCTCGCAAAGCTTGGCAATGGTCATCTGTTTCGTCTTTTCATTATGATCCAAGTCAGGGAAACAATTAAAACCCGTTTCCTCCACATAAAATTTGGCATTCTCATATATTTCCGGCTCCACACCAAACTCGATCCGATCGCAGTCTTTACAGAACAATTCGATCCGCGCATCCTCATATTCTGTAAAAACGATCTGACGTACTTTTAAGGCGCCCCCGCAATATTTGCACACGCAGCGCTCGCTTCTCTGCTTCAGCATCTCCAGTCTTTTTTGAGATTTAAAATCGATCTGTTCTTTGATATCTGCCATCATGTTTATCATCCTTTCACTATGTGTGCTGCTATAGGCTGTCTCCTTGTTTCCTCTTCCGACGGCCGCCTGATCATGAACGTGCAGCCAAATGCTGCCCCCCAGATGATCATCATTAAGCCCAAAACAAAGCCATAGCTTCCTAGGGCATCATAAATCGATCCTGCAAAGGTACTGCCAAAAGATGATATCAAGACATTCAGATTGGCGATCGCAAAATTGGCCGCAAAATACCTTGCTCCAAAGAAATCCCTGATAAAGGCTGAGTTTAAAGATGCCGCTCCAGCAAAAAACAGCCCTGTGCAAACAAATCCCATACTGATCAAACCACTGCTTGCCAGCTTTGATCCCATAAACATCAAAAGCACTGCCCCAGCAAATGCTCCATCAATAACCAGCATCGTCCTTTTGTAGTTCAATTGATCGTATAAAAAGCCAAAGAACACCCGTCCGCAGCCATTAAAAATAGAGATCAAGCCGACTATAGTGGCTATAGCACCTGCATCGACCTCAGGACTGGCCTCCAACAAGATCCCTCTGGCATGGCCCATGATCATGTAGCCTGCACTTATCAAAAGCACCAACCAAATGAAGTAAAACTGAAACGCTCTGGTTTGTATCATCTCAACGCCAGTTTTCTCATTTGTCACTTCATCATTTTTTGCTGATAGGGCGTCATCCTTTTGGGGCAAATGGATGAAACATCCCGCCAGCAAAAGCAGCACTGCAATGATCATGGCTAACAGCGCAAAGATTTCACGCCACTGCATCACCAGCAACAACTCTTGATACAATTTCCCAGTAAAGAATCCCCCAAAGCCAAACCCCATTAAAAGCACGCCGGATATCAAGCCCGATCTTTCATAAAACCAAGCAGTCACCGCACTCATGATCGCATTATAGGCTAGACCTGCAGCAAATCCCGCCATAAGACCAAACCCGATATATAACAGGACTATCGACTGTTCTATCTGCGCTGACATAAAAAGTCCTGCACCATAAAGCGCTGCTGCCAGCCACAGCACCCATTTTAAGGGTACTTTTTCTGCTAATATCCCTCTCAAGAATCCCCCGATACAAAATGAAAACATACTGATCGTAAAGGTCAAACTCAGCTGCGTGCTGCTCCAGTCAGGAAAGTCCCCAGCAATAGGAGCGGCTATGATGCTCTAAGCATAGATTATCCCAATGCACAAAAGCACTAAAGTCCCAAACACCACATAGACATATCGTTTCATGACATTACCCCTTCTGATCACAATCTTCTTTGTCCCCTGCTCCAAATTTAAAAGCAACCATACCTCTTGATGAGAAAAGATATGGCTGCTTGACATGTAATTTTCTCCTTACAAAAGGCCTATCAACATCCAATAGGGCACCAAAATGGCTAAAAATCCCCCGAAGAACAAGACACTTCTCAAAATATTGATTTTTACAAAATCCTTCATACTGATCATGCCAAAACTAAAGATGATCAAATAGGGAACATATTCATAGGGTAATAAGATCGCCTCTGCGCAAGCATTGACCGCATAAGCAAAGGGAACGGGATTATACCCAAGGCTTACTGCTAAAGCCAGCATAGGGGCTGTGATCAAAGCAAAGATCGCCAACGGCGTCATTGCAAAGTTCAGCGCAAATACAATAACAAAGATGATCGCCATGATCGCAATCGGGCTGGTGTTGCCTTGCAAGACGTCCAAGCAGACCTCCATCAACGCATCTCCGAGGCCGAGATAAGTTGCGATCGTACCGATCCCCATACAAGACGCGATAAAAAACAGCATGGAAAAGTTGATCGTTTTTAATGATTTTTTGCTGGCAGCTTCAATGCCCGGCAAATAGACCAGCCAAGGAATGATCATGAAGCCTAAGGCAATATCAAATTTGTGAAAGCTGACAGTAAAGATATAGAGTATCAGCAAAGCCATCATAGCAATATTCCATTTTTCATTGCGGGTGATCGGCCCCATTTCGTCCAGCCGATCTCTGAAGTAAGTAATGTCCGAGAAATCCTCATCAGGCTTGTACCATTTTGATACCACAAATAAAATCAGCAGCGATACAAAAAACATCGGCCAGTTATGCATCATGATCGTCAGCGGGGTTATGTCTGTTGGTCCTATATAATCTGCACCCATTTTCATAATAACTGCCCAAGTAGAGGATAAATACGTATAGGAATGTGCTGTCGCACCGCCCAGCATGACCGCTGTACAAACGCCTACTGCAAATTTGGTCTTCATATTCTTCATTGAGATACAAAGCCCCGCCCCAAGCACTGCCATGATCAAATAACCGCGGCCAGAAGTCAATACATTTATAATAACACCACAGACCATAAGTCCAGCTAGCAAAGTAAAATAGCTTCCTTTTACTTTGTACATCAAAGAATAGGCTATTCTTTTTAAAATACCGCAGTCATCCAAGGCAGCCGCCATCACAAAGGCGCCCAAAATCATCATGATCGTCGTCCCTACCCAAGGTGAAAAAATATTCGCAGCCGGAGCGACCTTGAATAAGATCCACCCTGCCGGCAAAATAATAGCTACAAACAAATCAGGCATGAGCTCAAATGCGGATATGGCCAGGCCAAGGACTGTCACCGCAAAAAACAGTTTTACTTCATGGGTGTAGATACCCTGCTCGGGTATAATGATGCAAACTGCTGTCAAGACTAATACGATTGCCCATTTGATGACCTGTGATCGATCTATTGTTTTTTCCATATTAAAGACACCCCCGTTATACACATTTTACAAAACACCCTACAGCATACTTATACTTTTCCGGCCTCACAGATCACAAAGCCTGCTGGGCTTTATGATCTGTGGAACCAAGAAAAGTCATCATTTGATCAATACTCTTCGCTTAAAATTTGATATACAGGTGCGCCTTCACATTGCGCAGGCATCCTGACGCCACCCAGTACAGCTACAGTAGGCGCAAAATCGATTTGGCGAATCAGCCGATCTGTGCGGAAACCTTCTTTAAAGCCTTTACCCGCACCGATGAAAATAGGGGATACGGACGTATCGCTCTCACCATAAGTGGTGGATAAACAATCGGCGTGATCGTAGTTGTATCCTTCGGCCAACCAGCAAATCACATCGCCGGCATCCGGTCCGCCCTGCCCCAATAAAACTGCATCCTTGTTTCTCAAGGCTACGGAAACGATCCTGTGCTTCGTTTCCTGATCAGTCAGTTGATAGAGCTTCGTCATGATCTCTTCTTCCAATTCATACTGGTCAGCAGGATCAACAATACCTTCTATGACCGTGCCATCCTCCAAAGTGTGCTGATTTCTTCCCTTGATATTCAAGTAAATATGTCCTTCTCTTTGTAATACTGCTTTAGTCTGTGTCCAATCGATCTGCACATCACCGTTCTTATCCAAATAAGTCTTGGTATAGCCCATCTCTTCCATTAAAGGCAATGTCGTTCCACTGATACACATCAATAGC
>CABVBB010000221.1 GCA_902496505.1 uncultured Peptococcaceae bacterium | reverse complement strand
ATCAGGACAGCGGCTTCTTTGCTTTTCATTTTGACGCCCAGCGCCTGGATGACGCCGTAGGTAAAGGCGGCCATGACCACGTAGGCATTGGAAAAGGTGACGGCGCAGAGAATGATGCCGACGATGAAGCAGCCCCAGATGGAACCATTGACCGTGCCGCCGGTACGGATGATGACCCAAGTGGCGATGCGGGTCAAGAGTCCACAGTCGGTGAGCGCTTCCGCCAGGACAAAGGCGCCGACGATAACGAAAACGATGGTCGCCGTCCAGCCGGAGAAGCAGACATTGGACGGGGCGACGCCTGTGATATAATACATGACCGGCATCAAGAAAGCCGGAATAAAGGGCACTAAGAGGTCAAACGCTACGACTAAGAGCATCCAGCAGGTCCAGACAGCGAACCAGCGGATCTGTACGGTAAAAACAGCATTGGCTGGGATCAGCCAGATCACCAGCGGGATCAATAGGGACAAGGCCCATTTCACCGTGACCGCTGGGCTAATTTTGGTCGATGCAGTAACAGCCATCAAAAAACGCCTCCTTTATCATTTGGCCTGGAGCGCGGGACGGACCCGCACTCCTGGGCCTGCTATTATCCTGCGATGATCTGGTAGACCGGCGCGCCTTCGCACGTCTCAGGCATTCTCACGCCTAAGAGCACAGCTGCGGTAGGCGTCATATCGATCTGGCGAATGACGCGGCTGGTCTTGATGCCTGCTTTGATGCCGGCGCCGGCGGCAATGAAGATCGGCGCTACGCTGGTGCCGTTTTCCCCGACAAAGGTCGGCATAGAATCGCCGTGGCCGCGGTTGAAGCCTTCATTGATCCAATAGATGATATCGCCGGTATCCGGGCCGTCCATGCCGACTAAAGCGGCTTCTTTATTGCGCATGCAGAGGTAGACGATGCGTTTGCCGGTCTCGGGATCGCGGTAATTGTACAGATCGCTGATGATCTGTTCTTCCAGGTCGTATTTGTCCGCTGGGTCGACGATGCCGGTGGCATTGCGGCCTTTGAGATTGATCCAGATATAATTGCCGCGGGGCGCGACCGCGCGGGTCTTGGACCAGTCGATCTCCAAAATATCGTTTCCGTCAGCATCTTTTTTGAGTACGGTATAGCCCAGCTGCTGCAAGACGGGCACATTGACGCCGAACGGATCGCCTAAGACGGGCGGTTCCTCCTCGCGGTTGGTCATGAAACCATGGTCGGAGAAGAGGAAGATCGTCCAGCCGTCATCCAAAAGCGGCAGGAATTGGCCAATATAATCGTCGGTATCCTGATAGCACTGTTCCAAAAAGCCCATGTACTGCGCAGGGTCTACGCTGGGATTGCGTTTTCTGGCCTTGCACCAGTGCCAGAACTGATGGCCCATGGCGTCGATATTGTGCATGTGGGAGAAAATGACCTCGTATCGTTCTTCGGTGATGGCGTAGTTGATGGCTTTGGCCTGCCAATCCATGAATTGCTTCCAGCTGGGCAGGATGACTTTTTCGACGATGTCTGGATACTGGCCGCCGGTAAAGGTGGGGCTGTAGATGTAGCCAGCGTGGTCCACGAGCTGATGATACAGTTCCCGCGGCTGGAAATGATGGTCCCCGTTGATGTCCATAAACGGCCCGATATAGACTCGGACAAAGGAGGCATCCTCCGCCAGATCCATCAGCGCGTAGAAGCAGCAGCCGCTCTTCTCCTCCTCACCGATGACAAAGGTATCCACCGCGTCAAAGGTGATATCCTGCTGGCGGGAGATCACGGTGATAGGCTGCTCTTCTTTCTTGGAGCGGTAGACCCGCACTGTGTCATAGACGCCCTGCTCATTTTTGACGATGAGACCATAGCGGCGGACCAGGCCTTTATTCATGCCGATGATGAATTCACGGCTGTCCGCTGGGATGGCAAAGGCCCAGCCCTGCGCGTCAGTGATCGGGCTGTTGATCATGTCCATCTGCATCT
Source organism: uncultured Peptococcaceae bacterium (assembly GCA_902496505.1). Taxonomy (GTDB): domain Bacteria; phylum Bacillota; class Peptococcia; order Peptococcales; family Peptococcaceae; genus CABVBB01. The sequence goes on along the minus strand of CABVBB010000221.1, from coordinate 2,905 downwards.
CTTCAAAGGAACCCTCGCCGTCGCTGAAACTCATTTCCAGATTGACCAGATTGCGGCCGCTGGTGGATTTCTCCGACAAGCTCATGGTGCCAGCATCATCTTCGCCGATATCATGGATGACGCAGCCTGCGCCATTGTCGATGGCCACTTTAGCCTTGAATTTGACCTCCGTCATCTCAGTGGAAGCGGTGACGATCTTTTCTGGATCGAGCACCGCCACGCCCATATTGACGCAGCCCGGCGTGGTGCCGTCGATCACGCTCAGATTCGGATCGTCCATCGTCGGCGGCCAGGCCACCGGCCAATGGAAGACCAGCGTTTTCTTGCCGGCCTGAGCGGTCACGTTCCACAATGGTTCAGCCTTGATCAAATGGGAGTTGAACGCATATTCCAATTCCTCCAAACTCTCCTTGCTCTGCTGCCAATAGCAGGTGATGCCGTGGACATTGGGGCTGGCGCCGGTAGCCAGCGTCGTCCACATAGGCGGCGTGATGGTCGGCACTCCGCCGAGCATCTGGAGATCCTCCCGACAGGCGCCGCGGGCGATCAATTCCTTGGTATGGGGCATCTTGCCCTCGTCTACTAATCGCTTGGTCATCAGCGGGTCCATACCGTCAACGCCCAGAAACAATACTTTTTCACTCAATGCTTTCATCTTCAACACTCCTTTATCGTGGGTCAGGACTTCTTCTTGACAGTTGTTATTGTATCAATCAATTTGATTTATGAAAATAAACTCTTCCTGCCACCCGATCAGTTCGTGTCAAATATTATTTGCTGCGTCCAGCGGCCGGATCGCCTCTCCAGGCGCTGTGTCGAGAGCTGCAAAATTGACAGAACATTCGCCAGCACCATACAAATAATTTATCCTTGCTCCCCCTGCCCGCTATGCTATAATAAGTAGTATACTTTTTATAAGGATCCATGATTTTTGAAAGGAGGCTCACCTATGCGCACTGAACAATTGCAGTATTTGCTGGAGATCAGCAAAAATCCCTCGCTGCACATCGCCAGCGAGAAGCTCAACATGACCCCGCAGGCACTCAGCGCCTCCATTCGCAAGCTGGAGGACGAGGTGGGCTTCGCCGTCCTTGAGCGCACCACCCAGGGCGTCACGCTGACCGCTGACGGCCGGGCACTGCTCTCCGCGGGCAAGCGCTTCTTGGACGCCGTAGCCAAGATCCAGCAGAAGTCCCCCGCCCAACGGCAGAGCGCACTGCAAGGCGCTATGACCATCCTGGCCACTGCCGGCACCGCTGAGACCATTTTGGCCCCAGTGCTCAGCCATATGTATATCGACCATCCCCAGCTGCGGCTTGAGGTGGCTTTGACCAAATATCACGAGATCATCGAGACGCTCCTCTCCCAGCCCGCAGGCCTAGGCATCGTCTACCAGATCTACCGCAACAACCAGACCGTTGCGCCGCTGGACGATGCGCTGGTTTTCGAGCCCTTCGTCAAGGGCCGCTATTACTGCGCCGCGCACAAACGCTTCGCCGTCTCCCGCTACAAGTCCGCTTCGCTCAAAACACTGCTGGCTTATCCCCACGTCATCTACGAGCCTTCCGCCTCGCTGACGCTGGATATCTTTGATGACGTCGGTCGTCCGGCCAATATCTTCTACGCCAATACCATGGCCCTCTTTCAGCAGATGATCTCCTCCGGCGTCGGATTGGGCTTCACCATGGTCATCGACAACACCCTGCCGCCCATCGTCGCTCTGCCGGACACCCATCTGATCGCCATCAAGGATAATATCACCTGCCGCTTAGGCTGTCTGCACCGTCGAGACCGCCCCCTAGATCAGCGCAGCCAGCAGTTTTTGGCCTACCTGCACGACTACTACCGCGACTCCTCCAGCAGTGAAGACTAGACCCGCACAAAACATCATGACCGTCATCATCACGATGAACAACAACCGTGCACGAAAAGCTCGGCATGCTATACTGTAGACATACAGCATAGCAGCCGAGCTTTTTGGGGCTTATGGCGCATTTGTAAATTTATGATAAACAGCCGTTCGCTATTCTATTTTTAGTGGTATTTCAATCTGCGTGATATAATCGTCCAGGGTATCAATGACAAGCTCATTGATACCCTTTTCATATGCAAAACCGTAAAATTGCAGATCATGCTCCTTGGCATAAGAGAGAATTTCCAGATACCGACCGGGTAAATTGCTCCAATCTCCTTTACAAAAAGCCCGCAGATATCTTCCTTTTGGCTGAACGTGCAGCCCACGCTTATGCGCAGGAAAGGGTAATTCAATATACAAAGCGGAATAGCCGCCAAATTCCCCGCTGTATAAGTTTTCAACAGGCAGCATAGCGCCGTAGGAAGCGTCATGCAGGCGGTGTACTTGGTATTTTTTTGTTTCCGCTATTACTGCTTCTATCTCTTTCTCAAGTGGTGTATTAGGCGACGTATTGACCGTTACAAAATAATGGTCTTCTGTTTTTTCGATTATCGAAAAACCGGAAATATCTAAAGTTCGGATAGTCGTCATGTTTTGCTTTTTCTCGTTCATAACAGATCGGATCGCTTTAAGGTGTGACAGGGTATTGTCCAACTCTGCTATTTTATCGGTCAGTAAATTTTCCAAAGAAATAGCAGAACGATTTTTCAAAAAATCCTGTATCTCGTTAATTGAAACATTCAATTCGCGCAGCATAAAAATCGTTTCCAGCAGAGGACTCTGTTGGAAACTGTAATATCGGTAGCCGTTCTCCTTGACGACCGCGGGTTTCAGCAGGCCTATTTCATCATACCACATTAAAGTTTTTTTGTTGACTTCATGCAGCTTTGCGAATTGTCCAATGGTAAATAGTTTGTCTGTATCAAAAAACATAGCAGATCCCCCTTGACTGTACAGTTACTGTACGGTTTATTATATGCCTTGTAAGGA
>CABVBB010000220.1 GCA_902496505.1 uncultured Peptococcaceae bacterium | reverse complement strand
ACAGATAAAAAAGATACCATGCTGCATGGTATAGGTCTGTCCAATGTAAAGGATATCGTAGAGGCACACCACGGTCAGCTGGTGCTTGACTGTCAGGGCAATACCTTTATTTTTACAGCGCTTATGGCGAATGAATGACCGAATATAGAAGCGTTTTGACCAGATATATAATTTTTGTGGAAGTTGTCCAACAGAATTGTTATGATCTGATGAAGGAGGAGTTCAAAAATGTTGCAACGTTTATCAACGCTCCTTGTGCAGTTTTTGTTGGCGGAAAAAGTCATAAAAGCAGAAGATGAAGATATCTATGCTTATGGTATGGAAATGCTTTTGAGTTATCTTTTGGTTTATGGACTGACAGCGTTTTTGGCTATCACGTTTCACTGGCTGGGGGCAACAGTAGTTTATTATGGCGCTTTTCTGCTCATTAGACATACAGCAGGAGGGTATCATGCCCCTACCCACTGGCAATGTGCGCTGTTAACAATGATGACCTATTGTATATCAATGGCGATCAGTCAGCATTTTCCGCTAAATGAACTGGCCTGGACTGCACTTATAATGATTGCGTTTTCGCTTGTGGGAATATATGGTTTTTCCCCCGTAGATCATGAAAACAAACCATTTTCACCCAATGAACGAAAAAAGTATCGTTGGCAATCCATAAGTGCAGCCAATCTATTGGGCATGGTGAGTTTAACTTTAATAGCAATAGGTGTCAAAGAAAAGTTGATCATAGCGCTTATCCTAGGAATGTTCAATGCCTCCATGTCTGTCATGATCGGTAGTGAGGTGAGGAGACGGAATGCTCAAAAAATTGACAATTCAATCAGCTAAAATTTTAGCAGTATTGGCCTTGGCTGTGGGGACGATTTCTGGACAGGTAGCCTGTTCAGGAGTGTACTATCAACCCAAAATGCCAGAAAAAATGAAAAAGTAAGCAGTGTAGGGCGAAAGTAGCGCGTTTGCTGATGGTGCTGCTGTAGAAGAAGCTGAAGTCAATGGTGTGAAAGTGCCGGTATTTGATGCGGCAACAGTGACTCAAGCCGATATTGACGCTTATTTGCAGCAGGTGGAATCAGAAAATCCAGATGGCGTTTTAAACTGTGCAGTAGATGAAAATGCGCGGGTCATAGCAACATGCAACCCTGTTTTAGTTAGAAACGGGAGCAATGTAACATTGTATTTTGGCTTTAAAAACCCGAATCCTGTAGATATGATCCACTATGATTCCTGTTTAGTCAGAGGCCCGCTTGATCACTCTAAGGTATACATGAATTCCAGCAACAATTCGATCAGTATGCCTGCTTCGACAAGTGACGAAGTCTATGTCGCCACTTTGTATTCTGTTCCCCGCACGACGATCATGCTTAACGTCGAAACGCGCGGGTTGATGATGCATCAAACATCTGGCAGCTGGGTAAGTTTTACAAATGGTGGTGGAGATTGGCATATTGATTAAGCATCATGAAGGAGATCATTTGATCTAGTGATCAAATAATAACTGCACAAAAGGCGGCAGGTTGGGGAACATGATCGTTCCTCGGCCTGCCGCCTGTTTTAGTGTGCCTAGTGATAGACGTATAAGAAGAAGTCGACGAATTCTTGGGCGGATGGCGGGGCGTCTTTGCGGAGCAGGATGACGCTGTTCACCTCGATCTTGGGGGTGAAGGTGATGACGTCAAAGGGGATGGCCTGGTACTGTTTTTCAAAGGAATCGTAGAGGGCATTGATGGCAAAAAGAGCGGCATCGCCGTTGATCAGAGAGGTGGTGCACAGGGTGGTCGAACCAGGGAAGCGGCTGTTGGTGGTCTTGAAGCCGACTTTGCGCAGAGCATTGTAAAAGAAATTGTTCCGCTTGGTGGATTCTTGGAAAAAGACGAAGGGGATCTCGTTGAGTTCGGCGAGGGTGAGCTGTTTTTTGGTATTGAAGGCCATGCTTTTGGCGGCCAAGATCACAATGGGATTTTGGTCGAGGGTCAAAAAGGTATAGTCGTCTTGAAGATCGGCTTGATATTGGGGGAGTTCGGTCGATTCGATCAGCGTAAAAATGAGGGGGAATTCCGCTACATAGTCTTTGTTCTGCATCAAAATGTCGTTGATGGCGCCGGGTTCCATTTCTCTGGCGAAGACGTCGCTGTGGGGATGATCTTTTTCAAAGATGGGCTGGAGGAGCGACACGACGCGGGAATAGCCTGTGGACAGCAAGATATTCAAATTATCCGTTATTTCTACAGGGGAGGAGGATTCTTGCTTGGCGGCATGGATGATCTTATTTTGCAGATTGAGGATCTGGCGGGCGTATTCAGCGATCTCCCAGCCGCTTTTGGTCAGACTGACGCCTTTGCTGGTGCGGGTGAATAGGCTGACGCCCAGCTCTTTTTCGAGGCTGGAGATGCTCTTGCTGATATTTTGGTGGGACATGTACATGAGTTTACCGGCTGTTGTCATGGATTGGGTCTCAGCAACGGCTACAAGGTATTTCAGCTGTTCTAATTGCATAGGCAGCTCCTTTTCCGGGTGATAGACAAAAGTGAACGATATGTATGGTATCAGTATAGCACAATGGCCTATAGCGTACAAAGTTTATTTTGTTCCAGGGGAAAAGGGCTTTCCAGCACAAAAAAAATCAGCCGCAAGCGGGCGGGCTGCCCTCTTGCGGCTGATGATACTGAGGATAGATCGGCTTAGTCGGCCAGGATCTGATAAGCTGGTGCGCCTTCGCACTCGTTAGGCATCCGGACGTCTAAGAGCGTGGCGATGGTCGGTGCGACGTCGACTTCACGGATATAGCGGGTGGTCTTGAAGTTTTCTTTGATGCCGCTGCCGGCAGCGACAAAGATCGGGGAAACGGAGGTATGCTGGAGACCCAGGGCAGTGGATAAGGAATCACCATGATCCATCAGGTTCTGCTCAGACTGGAAGACGATGATATCGCCGCATTCTGGTCCGCCTAAGCCCAGCAGCACAGCGTCTTTGTTGCGCAGGGCCAAGGCTACGCGGGCATGACCGTTTTCATCGCGCAGATCGTACAGTTTGGCGATGATCTCGGCTTCCAGATCATACTGATCCTCGGGATCGACGATACCGTTCGGCCAGCGGCCTTTGAGGTTGATATAAATGGAGTTCATGCGGCTGGCGATGGCTTTGGTCTTGCTCCAGTCGATCTCAGTGGTGGGATTGCCGTCAGCATCGTAGATCACTTCGGTGTAGCCCCATTCCCGCATGAAGAAGGCATCGATGTAGATCTGCGGCAGGTAAGGGGATTGGCCGTTTTCGGAGGAGACCAGACCATGGTCGGAGACGAGGAAGATGGACCAGCCATCGTCCAATAGATGCAGGAAGCGGCCGATATAGTGGTCATTTTGTCTGCTGATGTTGATGAAAAATTCATCATAGTCTTCCATCGGCAGAGCTCTGTGCGGAGAATTTTCACGGTATACGGAGATCATGTTGTGCTTCTGCGCATCGTCGTTGTGGATCTGGGAGAAGACGACTTCGACGCCTTTTTCTTCGATCATATAGTGGATAGCATCAGCCCACCAGTCCATGGTGCGCATCCAGTTTTCCTGCATGCAGTCGATGACCAGCTGTCTGTCTTGGGAACCGACGTTGGAAACGGGCATGGGATAGCCGACATGCTCAATGATGTCATCGTGCAGGGAATGGGGTGAAAAGACGGAGTCGTCGTGGATATTGACCGCAGCGGAGATCCAAATGCGGACAGTGCTGCCGTCCTCGGCAATATTTAAGACGCGCATATTTCTGGCGACGGTATAGGTCTTGTCATTTTTGATGGCGTCATCGACGATACCCACAGCAAATTCATTGTTTTTGAGGGTAGCGATGCAGTTTGCAGTCTTTTTGTCTTTGTAGATCTGGATAGTGTCATAAAGGCCGGCGTCATTTTTGAGCAGCAGGGCTGGACGACGGACTAAGCCGTGGCAGAAGAGAATCGTGAATTCTTTAGCCCCTTCTGGTACGTCAAAGGCCCATTTTTCAGCAGCTTTGATCGGGGACAGACTGGAATTGAGCAAAACATTGGTCATGCTGGTGCCGTCTGTGGGGTCTGGCTCAAAACGGAGCAGTCTGATCTCGGGAGCGATAGCCAGGGATAAGGAAGCGCCGTCTTCGGTGGTCTCTTCCTGTACGTCCAGGTCGGTAACGACGCACATCATCTGGGTCGCGCCAGCTTTGGGACGGAAGGTCACTGTAGGAATGTCGGTCTGCGCGACAGCGATATATTCTTCTTCGATCTCGCCGGTGCCCATGCAGACGCCTTCAGGATTGGTGCCGTCGATAACGAAAAGATTTTCGCTGCTGGAGCTTGGTGGCCAAGAAGAACCGGGCCAATGCAGGACGAAGGTCTTTTTGCCGGCTTCGGCGGTGACGTTCCACAGCTGCTCAGCTTTGCACAGGCGGGAATCCAGCGCATAGTTGAGACTGTCCAGCTTTTCGGGGTCCTGTCTCCAGAAGTCGGTGATGCCGTGGGTCATTGGATAAGCGCCAGTGGCCAGGGTCGTCCACATGGGAGGGGTGATGGTGGGCATGCCGCCCAGCAAAACCAAGTCTTCACGGCAAGCGCCGCGTGCGATCAATTTTTCCAGATTCGGCATATAACCCTGTTCCAGATGATACTTGGTCAGGCGGGGATCCATGCCGTCGATGCCGATGACTAATACTTTGTCTGTACGTTTCATGTTATTTCTCCTATCTGCCGCAGCAGTCTGCGGCCTAAAATACAAGGTGAGGTCCTAGGGGCGGATGCAGTGCACTGCAAAGGTCGAACGATTGATCCTTCTGCGTATTATGGGAGGTACACCTCCGTCATGGGCTCATTATACTGCCTATCGTAGGTATAAGGAAGCATTGTATCAGCT
>CABVBB010000219.1 GCA_902496505.1 uncultured Peptococcaceae bacterium | reverse complement strand
GTATTATTTGGTCAAGGAAGTGGAGAATCTCTTAGAGGTCAAGGCTTCAGCCAAGCAGATCAAGCTGACCAGCGAGGTGGAGAAGGGACTCATGCTCACCGGCGATATGGCCCGCCTGCGGGAGGTGGTGATCAATCTGGTGGGCAATGCGCTCAAATTCACCGATCCCAACGGCAGCGTGCAGGTACGGGCCCAGCAAACAGACGGGCAGATCCTCTTGAGCATCGAGGACAATGGCCGCGGCATCTCGCAGGAGCGATTGGAGCAGCTGTTCCAGCCCTTCAGCAAAGGGCAGGAGCGGCGCGGTGATGAGAAAAGCACCGGATTAGGCCTGTGGATCTGCCGCTCCATCGTCGAGCTGCATCACGGCCGCATTTGGGTCAAGAGCGAAGAAGACGTGGGCAGCACCTTCTATGTGCTGCTGCCTTGTGAGCAGCTGGAGTCCTAAAGAGAGGCAGGTGAGGCTTATGCCTTTGGTGCATCGGCCCAAATTCAAAGAAGTGTACTGGTATACGGTGTTTGAAGAGGATGGCAGCTGGCATTTTGCCACCAAGGAAAACAACAATGACTGGGAAGATACGTACAATATCAGCATGGGCAACTGCTACCACAGTGAAGAAGAGGCGGCAGCGGACTGGTACCGTCTGCTGCAGGTGGTGCAGGGCGAAGCTTGAGACAGACGACAAAGCGGGGCGATCCTTCAGAAAGGAATCGCCCCGCTTTTTGTCGCAGACATATGCGGTGAGCTTAGAGCAGAGACATCATCAGCGGTACGGTGACCAAGCTGAATAGGGTGGAGAGAAAAATGGCCTGTGCCGCTGTTTCGGTATCCATGTGGTGCTGCTCCAAAATGATGGTGGAGGAGGATGGTGCGGGCAGGGCGGCGGTCAGGATGAGCAGAGCGGGGATGATGCTGCCTGTACGGAAAGGCAGCAGATGGACGATGCCCGCGGTGATGAGCGGGATGAGCAGCAGCCGGATGGCGGTCAGCACATAGATGGAGCGATCCTGAAACATTTTTTTCACCTCATAGCGGGAGGCAGAGAGACCGACCACGATCATGGACAAGGGGCCGGTCAAACCGCCCAGCTGCTGAAGGATGGTCAAGGGAAACGCGGGCACCTGCCACTGAGTGAAATAAAAGACGGCGCCCAAGGCGACAGCGATATTGATATTGTTGTACAAAAGCTGCCGTCCGCTCAAACGGATGCCGTTTTTGCCATGGGTCAAGAGCAGCGCGCCTACAGAAAAGATCAGCAGATTGGAGATCACATTGGCCACCGCCATGAGAAATAATCCGTCATTGCCATATAATGATTGGCCTAGCGGCAGACCCATGAAGCCATTATTGCAGAACATACAGACAAAGACCCATACGCCCGCTTTGGGGCCGGAAATATGACCTGCCCGCACGGCCAAGGCACCGATGAGCATACAAAGGAGATGGTAGCCGATCATCAGGCCGAGGATCAGCGCGCTGTCGTGCAGCATCGTCAGCTCAAAGGGCCGCAGCATGGAGCAAAAGACCGTAGCTGGCAGCGTGACCTTGAGCAGGAAATTGCACAGATCCGGCGTACTGCTGTGATCGATGATGCCCAGCTTACCAACGAAAAAACCCAGAAAAACAAACGTAAATAAGATAGCGACATTTTGTACCACAAGATTCATAGAAGGCTTACCTCTTTTCGGCAAATACTGGTTTGCATTCTATGATAACGCCATTTGCAGCGGCTGGCAAGGGTGAAAAGTGCGGCGAAAATGAAAAAACGACCCATTAGGGCCGCTCAGACAACTATGGCTGGAAGGAGGAGATCTCGATCAGATTGCCGTCAGGATCAGCCACATAGCAGGTGCGCTGACCCCAAGGCTCAGTGGTGGGCGCAAAGACGGGCTTGGCGCCTGCGGCAGTGACGCGGGCGTATTCGCGATTCACATCCGCATAAGTGGAGACATCAAAGGCGATCTCCATCGTGCCGTTGAGCGCAGCCGGATAAGTATAGCGGCGCGCCGTCATCGTCTCGAAATCGTCACGGCTGAACAAAATGAGCTTAGCGCCGTCAGAATAAAGCTCCGCATTCGCCTCACCATGCCAATCGGTGGTCATGCCCAGCACATCACGGTAAAACGCAACAGTTCGAGCCATATCGTGCACGAATAGGCCAACAGCATTCATCTTAAGCATGGGGAGCATCCTCCTTTTTGGGGCGGCGTTTCTTCGGCTTGGGCGCAGGGAGCGCCTGGCAGGTGGTCTGCACCAATTGGGCCAAAAACGCACGGTCATCCAAATTCTCGATCAGATACATACGTGAGCCTTCGTGCGGCGAAGCGATGACTGGTTCGGTCAAAAGCGCGCCGCCTGGCTCGGTGATCTTGATAAAAAACTGATTGTCCTCCACAGTGCCGAAAAATTTGCCGTCGCAGTAGAGGCCATATTCGCCGAACAAGCGGCGGTAGGCGATATCGCCGGCCAAACTGAGCTGGTCAGCGACATATTGGACAAATTCTATTGTTGAACTCATGATGAGCACCTCCTTACAGACAGCATAGCAAAGCAAACACGACAGCACTCTGTCATGTTTGCCTATGGTTTTGCAGTATTTTTTGCGCCTCCTTGGCCAGTGCCTCCCGGAGCGATTCTGGTGCGAGTACGGTGACCTGCGAGCCAAAGCTCAGCACCCATTGCAGCAGATGCTCGAAGCTGCGGAATTCACGGCTGAGCAGGAGGCGGCCGTCTGGCTGGACCGTGAAGCTTTCCGGACCATATTCCTCGATCAGCCGGTAGCGGGCACTGGCGGCGAATAAGCCCTGGAAGGTGCATTCTGCCGGTGTAAAAAAGGTGTCGAAGGCCATTTTTTCCGGCGGCACAGCCCGGGGAACGAAGGAGCGTTCAGCCAACTGCACGTCCCACAGCCGATTGAGCTTGAACAAGCGAAAATCCTCTCGCGTCAGGCAGTAGCCCAGCACATACCAGTCTGACCAGTGGAAGATGAGATGATATGGCTCGATCAAGCGGCGGCTCTCCCCAGAGGGCGCGTAATACATAAAGGTGAGACACGTCCAGCATTCGATGGCCTGCTTGATCAGCTGGATCTTGGGCGACAGTGAATCTTGATAATGGGAGGCCAGATCGATGCGGATGACCTCACTGGCAGCATCATGGGCGGCAGGAGATAAGGCGAGCTTATCTAAAAGCTGCGGCGTAGCGCTGCTTTGGGTGACGCTGTCAAGCCCCTTGAGACCGGCTAAAATGGCGCCTAGTTCCGCAGACGTCAAAAGCGTGTGATCCAGCCGATACCCTTCCGCCAGAGTGATGCCGCCGCCCTGCCCTTGCGTGGTCACGATGGGGATACCCGCTTGACAAAGCGATTCCAGGTCGCGGTTGATGGTGCGGCGGGAGACCTCAAAACGCTCCGCCAATTCCGGCGCGGTGACCTTTTCCCGCTGCAAAAGCAGCGTCAGGATGCCCATCAAACGATCCAGCTTCATATGCGACCTCCTTAGTCTCATTGTGCGACAAATGTTTTATACAGAAGCGTGTTTCACGTGAAACAGAATTTGGATAATAAAAAAACCGTGCGTTTTCAGGCACGGTTTTTGGCTTCACACATTGAAGCGGAAAAGGATGATGTCGCCGTCTTGAACGACGTAGTCTTTGCCCTCGATGCGCACCTGGCCTTTTTCCTTGGCCGCATTGTAGGTACCAGCGGCGATCAGGTCATCATAGGAGACGATCTCAGCGCGGATGAAGCCCCGTTCAAAATCCGAATGGATCTTGCCGGCAGCGCCTGGGGCTTTGGTGCCTTTAGTGATGGTCCAAGCGCGGACTTCCTTAGGGCCAGCCGTCAGGAAGCTGATCAAGCCCAGGAGCTTATAGCTGGCGGCGATCAAACGGTCCAGGCCGCTTTCGCTGACGCCCAGGTCTTCTAAGAACATCTGCTTTTCATCATCTTCCAGCTCAGCGATCTCCTGCTCGATCTGGGCACAGACGATGAAGGCCTCCGAGCCTTCTTCAGCAGCGAATCGTTTGACACGCTCCACATATTCATTGCCTGTCGCCAGATCGTCCTCTTTGACATTGGCGGCGTATAAAACAGGCTTGTAGGTCAGCAGATTGCAGCTGGCCAAAAAGGCCTTGTCTTCCTCAGAATCCACCGGGAAAAGACGGGCGCATTTGCCCTCCTCTAAATGAGCGATCAATTTTTCTAAGAGGGCTGCTTCACCTAGAGCAGCTTTGTCGCCGCCTTTGGCTGCTTTTTGGGCTTTCTGCAAACGGCGGTCAGCCACCTCCATGTCGGAAAAGATCAGCTCCAGATCGATGGTCTCGATATCGCGGAGCGGGTCTACTGAGCCTTCCACGTGCACCACATTGGCGTCATCGAAGCAGCGCACCACGTGCACGATGGCGTCCACCTCGCGGATATGGGACAAAAACTGATTGCCCAAGCCCTCGCCTTTGCTGGCGCCGCGGACAAGACCAGCAATATCGACGAATTCGATGATGGCGGGAATGATCTTTTCGGTGTGATACATCTCGGCCAGCACGTCCAAACGCTGGTCAGGGACAGTGACCACCCCGACGTTGGGATCTATTGTACAAAAGGGATAGTTTGCCGATTCGGCGCCGGCTTTGGTCAGCGCGTTGAAAAGCGTACTTTTACCGACATTGGGCAAACCAACGATGCCTAATTTCATATATAGCTACATCTCCTTATCTTTCCTCTATTTTCAGGGTTTTCGGGTGGTTATCAACCATTTCCGTGTTAAGTTATACGCTTTTGATTATAGCATAATATAAGTACCTTCTCAAGGCACAGTTTGGTGGATCTACTATAGAAAAATATCTGCAATTCGAAATAGAGATCAAGCCATTCCAAAGTAAGAATTCAGGACAGAGAAAT
>CABVBB010000218.1 GCA_902496505.1 uncultured Peptococcaceae bacterium | reverse complement strand
AGGGGAATGAAACAAAAGGGGAATGATAATGGAAAATCAAGTGTATGAACGGGATTATGGAGCGGGCAAAAAAGTTAATAAAAAAGAAAAACGTGCCTTTGCGGCTGAATTGATGCAAAATGATTTGCTCCAGCAATATGTTTCTTTTGTGGAAAATACACCGAAGCACATTGTGGAGGAGGACAAAGAGACGTATGAGTACCTGCTGAAACAATGCGATGCCCTGGCAAAGCAATCCTATGGGCATATTTTGGGGATCGTGGATCATGAAAAATATCAATCGGTCATACGCTTGACCTTGCCGTTTATAGAATTCAGCAGTGATGAGGAATTACATATTCTGAAAGAAATTGCCGAGAAGGCCAGGTGTGTTTCTTTTATAGTTCAAGAGGGAAAAGGCGTAATGATGTCTATTTTCATTGATTATTTTGCGGAAGATGAAAGCTTTTGGCAGGATGTTCGGCAGAGTGAAAAATGGACGAAGTTTTAAAAGGGGGGCGGCTGTTTTTCTTTGTCAGCTATCGCGAGGAGTTTGCAAAAATAGCAAGAAAGGGCGGAGCGGGGAAAATTCCTGTTCTGCCCCTTTTCATTTGCGAGGCTTCCTAGTATACTGAGACGATAGGAATACTTTGGTGAAGGGATGGTTGAGTATGTATCATTTTGTCTATGCTGATGAAGATGGCAATGGTTATATCGATGAATCGTATTATGCGCTGGGATTATTGGGCAATAGTTTTGTCGAGCCGGCGGAGGAGGAATTGATCCCGCTGCCGGAGGGAGCGAGTTTGACGATGATCCCGGACAGGCAGGCTGTGGTGATGACCAAGGAGGGGCAGTTCGTTCCTTATAAGGGTGAGGGCTGGGTGATGGGGGCGCTTTTGCCGCAGGGCTTTACGCGGACGCTTTTGCCAGCGTTTCTCAATAAGCCGGACGCGCCGGGGCTGCCGCTTTTCGGGTATGCGGCGGTCTGCGCTAAGGACGGCGATCTGTATGTGGCGGCGCTGCCTACGGATGAGGATCGTAAATGGAATCCCCGCTATTTCAATACAGCCGATCTGGCGAAACGGGTAGAGAAGCTGCAAGCGCGCTTTCCCAATAATCGTCTGCTCAAGCAGCTGGGGCATTGTGCTCTGACGTATGGCTGCTTTACGGCGCAGAATATTTTTTACGGCCGCTGGGAAGGGGGCATCCCGGTGTCTCCGGTATGCAATGCGCAGTGCTTGGGCTGCATTTCTTTACAGCCCAGCGAGTGCTGTCCTTCGCCGCAGAGCCGCTTGACATTCGTACCGACTTTGGAGGAGATCGTGGAGCTGGGTGTGAATCATCTGGACAATGGTCCGGAGGCGATCATTAGTTTTGGACAAGGCTGCGAGGGCGATCCCAGCATGCAGGCCGATCTGATCGCTGAGGCCATCACCGAGATCCGGCGCATCACCCAGCGCGGCACCATCAATATGAATACCAATGCCGGCAATACAACAGGCATCGAAAAACTCTGCCGCGCGGGCATCGATTCGTTCAGAGTGAGCCTGAACAGCGCTACTGATGCGGTCTATGCTCAGTACTATCGGCCGTTAAACTATACCTTTGACAATGTCCGTCAGTCTCTGAAGCTGGCTGCTGAACATGGCGTGTATACGTATTTGAATCTCCTCACGTATCCCGGCATCAATGATTGTGAGCAGGAAGTGGAAAATCTGCTGGAATTGGTGCGGGAGTGCCAGGTCAAGGCGATCCAGATACGCAATCTCAATATCGACCCGGAGACCATGCAGGGCATTTTGCAGACTGTGAAGGGTGAAGCACTGGGCGTACCGGCTTTTCTCCAGATATTAGAGGAAGAATTGCCGGATGTGGCGATCGGTAATTACACCAAACCTCTGCGCGGCTAAAGATATTGGCCTTTTCGCTCGAATAAATGTTGCGTAAATATGGAATAGTAGGCTATAATGAAGATGTTAAATATATTTTATAATATCTCACACAATGGAGGGGTACACATGAAGAAAAAAGCAATTGCAGTATTGCTGGTGCTGATGATGGCCTTGAGCCTAGTTGGCTGTTCACCGGCAGAGATCGGTTATTTGGATCTATCCAAAGAAGTCGCTCAGATGGAAGGCCTCAAGGTCGATGAAACGATCGTCATCAATTACACTGGCGATGAACTGAAAGATTTGACAGGTATGGAAGTAGGCAACTATTTAGAAGTACGAGCCACTGGCTACATGGACGAAAAGCACATGGCCTATGACCTGGAGCTCACCTATCGTTTGGCGAAGACCGGCGCTTATCAGCCGCTTACCCGCATCATCATGGATAAGAACGATATGCTCATGTCCACTGAAGGCATCTGGAAGCTGGTCGCCAAATACGGCAGCGAGCAATTCTCCCCAGAATTCATCGCCGATATGAATGCTTACGTTGCTGCGCATCCCTTTATGCGGATCAGCATGGACGAAGAGCTTTCCGGCGCTCAGGCGGTCGCTTATGATGAACTCATGTCCCAGAGCATGAAGATGCTGGATCTGCTCGTCAAATATCATGACGGCTACAGCACTGGCCTCATCACGGAAAAAGACGGCGGCTATGAGATCTATGCTGATCAAGACACCTTGGTCGCTATGGTCGACGGCTGGTTGGATTATGCCCAAAAGGATATCGACAACAGCTATGGCATGATCCAGGCTTTCGTGGCTTATGCTGAAGAAATGGCCGGCGAGTCTCTGGGCATGGAAATGACCAAGACCGAATGGCAGGAAGGCTTGAAAGAAGTCGCCTATGAATGGCAGAATCTCAAAACTGAGCTGAAAGACATGAAGCTCAGCGACAAAGACTATTATCAGGCTTACACCAAAATGACCGGTGACAAAGGCAGCCGCGTCCTCACTGCGGAAGAAACCTTAAATATCGAAGAACTGGGCTTCAACATGAAAGTCACCGCTAAATCCACTGAGCAGAAAGTTACGATCAGCACTGGCCTGAACGCTACGGATATCGAAGCATATGCTGCTGGCATCCAAGAGATCGTGGATCGCTATACCATCGTGACCGGCGCAGAGATGAAGCCGATGGATGCTCAAAAAGCGGCTATCTCCACTAAAATGACCTTCTGCGGTCATCCGAGTAGCAGCATAGGTTACGCTGATCTGAAATACATCGATCAGAAATACAGCATCTGCGCTGGGGATGTTTCCGCTATCCTGCCAGGCGTAGAAGCAGCGATCGACGGTACAAAAGTGACGCTTTCCTACAACGGTCAGACAGCAGTCGTCACTGGCGTTATGAGCGACAATATGATCGGCGAACAGGAAGTCTTCATCCCTGTCCGTGATCTGACCAAAGTCGGTGTAGAGATCAGCTATACAGCTAATCCAGAAGTACTGACTTTGACCTTGAAATAAGACCAAAGCAAAAGAGTCGGCGATGATTCGCCGGCTCTTTTTTGCCGCGCCATTCATAACAAAATTTTGACCACTCGTGACAGTTTTGTTGATTTGTATGAAGAATTAGGATAATATTAAAATTATAAGCTTGGCTGCAACATCATCATGAGGAGGAGTAGGGTATGAAGAGGAAAAGCGTATGGAAAAAAGGATTAGCTTTGCTGTTGGTTTGCGTTATGGCTTTGGGGATCGTGGGGTGCTCTCCAGAAGAGGAAGCGTATATGAAGCTGTCTATGGAACCCCTGGCGATGGAGCTGGGCGGTGTTCATGTGGACGTCACTTGTATGCTGGATTATGATGTGAATAATGAATGGCTGGGCGAGTATTATGCAGAGATGCCGCATATGGAATATCGTGTCATAGGGGATGTCGACCTAGAGGATGCAGAGGCCGATCTGGAGATCATGTACCGCAAGAGCGATCACGGGACATATCAGCCGCTGACCCGGATCATGACGGATGGCGTGATGATGTGTATGTCGACCGAAGGCATATGGCGCCAAATGAAACAGAGGGATGCTGAGATGCCTTCTTTTTCGGCTGATTTCATCGCAGAGATGGACAGCTATATCGGTCAGCACCCATTTATTTTTATCGACATGGCCGACACCATGGCGGAATATGATTACGAGATGGATCTGCTGCTGGAAGAAGTGAATGCCCTGAATGAAGTGGCAGGATCAGAATTGGCAGAGACCAGCCGCTTGCTGAAGGATTATCTGGCTGGTTACACCAGCGGATTGGTCAGTGCAAAAGCCAGCGGTTATGAGCTGCGGTTGGATGTCAACAGCGTCCTCACAGCTGGCGATAATTTGATGGCCTATCTGAAAGAGACCAAGACCAGCAGTTATGAACTGGCGGCCAGCTACATGAAAGCGCTGCAAAAAATGGAGGATATGGAAGAATTCTCTATGCCATCGCAGGCAGAGTGGAGTGATGCTATCGATGAGATCACCGATGCTTGGCCGGAGATGCGAGAAGATGTCTTAGCGCAGGGCATCGATCCAGACGATCATATCAGCCACTGGATCAAGGCTAAAGAGATCGATGGGCACCGTGCTGTCGAGCAGAAAATGGAGCTGGCGATCGAAGAAATAGGCATGACCCTTACTGTGGCAGGCACCATCACGCAGAAAGACGTCACTGTCGTGCCGACGCCTAATGCCATCGATCTGGAGACCTTTATGGCTGATATTGAAGCCATCACCCAAAAATATACTGAGCTTAAACGTATCGAGCTGGTGCCGGTCGTGGAAGAGTACGCCGGCTATACGGGCTGCGATGCAGATGATGCTTATGATGGAGACTTCACTTACACTTACGCCGAAGCGACGATCTATCGCGATTTCTGCGGCCAGCCTAATAACGACTGGTGGTATGTGGACATGAAATATATCGGCCAGCGGTATTATATCGACGCGGATGATCTCGCCTATATCCTGCCGGAGGCAGAAGT
>CABVBB010000217.1 GCA_902496505.1 uncultured Peptococcaceae bacterium | reverse complement strand
ATGTAAACCCATCTGAGTGGGGAAAAGGAGAAAAAGAGGAGAAAAAGAATGGAACTAAACTATTGGCAGGAGTCTGCGCTGGGCTATGACATGCTGCAGTCTTGGGGACATCATCTCACCATAGACGGTGCAGTTCTTCAGCTGGTCGGCGCCGCAGTAAAAGCAGGGCGATTGACGGTGTATGGATTGAGCAGCCGAACGGCCAGAAAACAGCGTTTGAAACGTGGTCAGAAAAACATAGGGGTATTCGACATAGATATCCTGTACCTGGCAGGACAAGCCTATCATCTTGGTCGGGGCAGCGGCGGCAGTCATTTACGCTATGTGGGAAAAGAATGGCTGCTGCTGACAGCGTTTTTGCAGCAGGGGTTTGTACCACACAGTCAGTTGGCCGCCGCGCCCTTGGAAGATCTGATCTGGGAGGAGATCACATTTCATGAGCCTTGTTTTGAGCTGCCAGCTCAGAGGCCGGCGGAGATCAAGGTGACGATGGGGGTGCAGCATGCAAAGGAGCCTTTGTCACAGGTCCTTCATGTGCCGCTGCCGGTTTCGGAGGAGGAAGCTGTCAGCGTGATGACCAGCCGAGGCGGGCAGACGCTGTATTGGACGAAGGCAGAGGTCGTGGACATCTGGGCCAAGACAGCAGCACTATATGACGATCCGGCCTGTCAGGCGCGATTCACAGCAGAAGAGCTGGAGACGCAGAAGGGCTTCATGCAGGAGGCCTTGGCCAGCCTCTGCCCGCCGGAGATGCGGCTGGTCGAGGTCCAATACGAATGGTTGGAGGAGGATACCTCTCTGCAGATGCGGTTGATCGATACGCCGCCTGTTGAGCTGGCCAACAGCTGTTCAGACATGATTTTTATGCCGATACTAGAAAAGGAGCGGGGAGTGCATGGCGGCAAGATCCATGCTGAGATATTGCGGGAGCCGGTGGAAGCTGATGTGACAGCACTGGATATTGAGCTGACCGACTATTGCTATACGATACCGCCAAAGGATCAGATTTTCGTTAAGACGGAGGAGGCGCAGGAGATCCTAGCAGCTGCTTTTGCCGCATCTGGCAAGGCGTGGCGGCAGCTGCAAGAAGGGATCGCAGCGTATGATGAGCTCCAGGTATGGGGGCACTATCTTAAGCTGGGAGAAGGGTGTGTGCAGCTGGCGGGCCTCGTGCGCAGTCAAGAGCGGGTGACGCTGTATGGCATAACCTCTATCCCCACAGGTGGAGCGGCAAATTGGCTGGGAACTGATTGGTCGATAAGCACTGGAAGCGGCAAATGGCAAGGGAGAATGGATGGATGTACTGATCTGGCTGCCTGCCCCTGGGGAGAAATCATGGTGCTGGCAGAATTTCTGCGGCAGGGCTTTATGCCCTATCCGGCGTTCAGCTGGCGAGAAATGAAAGACTTGCGGTGGTTCAGCTGGACGCTCAGTGGAAGCTATGACTGTCTGCCTGTGCCAGAGCGGCCAGAAAGCGTCAAGCTGACTTTAGCGTCAGAGCGTCAGGAAGAGCTGGACTTTGCACGCTTTTGGCAGGTGGAGCCGCTGGGCTATGATGAAGTGCGGCTTATTGGACGACACGCTGATACGGCAGATAAGGCGCTGCAGCTTCTCGGTCTGCTGCGGCAGGGGGAAACAGTTCGCCTTTACGGACTGGCCCGTGCGCTGTCCCCAAACAGTCGCCCGTCACAGAATGCTTCCACTGAAGTGGTGTGGGAAGTGAGTGCTGAGCAGACGCTCGAGCTTGGTGAGCAGAGCATCGCGTTTGGCCAGGGGCAGTGCCGCAATTTAGAGGAGGATCGTGAAGGCGCAGCGATCTTGAGCGTCTTTCAGAGGCTGGGGCTGGAATTGGGTGGAAGGTTCAGCAGTCAGCCATGGGATAACTTGCAGTTGTTTGTTTTGCAGGCGGTCGAGTCGATGAGTGCGCTGCCCGTCTGGGCACCAGAGGAACCGTGCCAGCTGTGCTGGGAAGCTTCTGTGGACAGCGGTGAGGAGAGCCTAGCGAAGAAACAACGACTTTCTTTTTGACCCCAAAAGACGGGCAGGTCAAAAAAGTAGAAAGGGAGGGAGCAGACCGTGCACACCAATCATCTGGCCTATTTTGTAGAAGTCGCCAGGCAGGGTTCGATTTCCAAAGCAGCTAAAAGTCTTTTTATCTCTCAGCCGTCTCTAAGTGCGGCTATTGCTAAATTGGAAGAAGAATTAGGCGTCAAGTTATTTTACCGCTCCCAGCAGGGAGCACGGCTGACTGAGCAGGGACAGCAGATATTGGAAGCGTCAGAGGATATTTTGCAGAAGCTCTCTGAGATCGAGCGCATCGCCAAGCAGGACACCAATCTAAGCGGCGAGGTCAAGATCGCTGTCATTCCGCTGGCCTGCGGCAGCTACACCGCCGATTTGATCGCTTTGGCTCAAAAGCGCTATCCCCATTTGGCTGTGGTGATCAATGAGGAGCGATCCAAGGCTATCATCCAGCAGGTCCTGAATGGGACGGTCAATCTGGGCATCACCTCTTTTCGGCTGGATCAGCAGGCGATGTATGAGACGCTGTTTCAAAAGAAGCGGCTGGTCTATGAACACCTTTTTTCTGGTCATCTCTGTGCATTCGTCGGGCTGGAGCATCCTTTGGCAAAGCAGCAGCAGGTCACGCTGGCGGAGGTCAATCACTATTCGCAAACTTGTTTTCTCAAGGATATTCCGATGTATGCCTTGATGGAGCATATAGAGGGAATGGGTATCACCAGCGATGCCCTGACCAGCTTGGATCG
This sequence comes from uncultured Peptococcaceae bacterium, assembly GCA_902496505.1. GTDB lineage: Bacteria > Bacillota > Peptococcia > Peptococcales > Peptococcaceae > CABVBB01. Next base: position 2,155 of record CABVBB010000217.1, on the reverse strand, counting down.
GAATGTTTTCCAAAATATTGTGTACCGATTCAGCGATCTAAACAGCATCAAGCAGATCGCTGCCCGTAATCTGGCTATAGCGATCCTGCCACGGCAGCTCAATCAAGACAGCGCGGACCGTTGGCAGCTCAAGCTGCTGGAGATCGCTGATGTGGATCTCAGCTTCACAGTCGGCTTGGTGCGCAATGCCGGCGGTTTGCTGTCACGGGCAGAGGAATGCACCATCGAGATGCTCAAGGAGATCAGCCAAGCCAAGTAAGCAGCAGACCATAGGATTTGGCTATGGCCCCTATGATTTTGTCGTATTATGCATAAGAAACATTTGTGGTTTATAATGAATCCTGTGATAAGCGTCGACGCCATCTTGCTTGTCCAAAGGAGGAGTTTAAATGACAAATGTAGAGGGCAAAGTCCCTATGAGTACGAAGACCAAGATCGGTTGGCTGGCTGCTGTTATTTTGCCGGCAATGATCCTCTTGGTGCCAGAGTCAGAAGCTTTGACACTTCAGATCAAGCTGTTTTTGGCGGTCACCTTGTGTGCGATCTTGATCTTTGCCTTGGAACTGATGGATAATGTTATTCCTGCGCTGATGCTGCCGCTTTGCTATTATGCGCTGAAACTGGTGCCGTTGACGACGGCGTTCCAGCCCTGGACCACGACTATTCCGTGGATGTGCTTAGGCGGCTTTATCCTTACGAATATCATGCTGCGTACAGGCCTTTTGAAACGGGTAGCCTACTGGTGCATCGTGAAGACTGGCGGTACCTATAAAGGTATCATTTGGGGCTTGATCTTTTTTGGTATCGTCTTCAACCTCGTCAAACCAGGTGCTTCTTTCGTGGCGATGAGTGCCTTTGCTTACGGTTTGTGTACAGCGCTGGGCTTGGGAAGATCCAAGGCAGCTGCCGGCATCATGATCGCCGCATCCTTTGCTACCTTAGTGCCAGGCTATTTCATCTATACACCGGCCAATGTGGGGATGCTTTTGGGGATCGGCGCCAGTGTGACCGATACAGCGGTGACTTATTTTGAATTCATGAAGCACAATATCGTCTTTATTCCTTTTATCTTCATCATGGCTTGGCTGTTGACCAAGATGTTCAAGCCCGAAAAGCCTATCGACGGTAAGGCTTTCTTCCTGGAAGAACAGCGCAAGCTGGGCAAAATGAGCAAAGATGAGCTGAAAACAGCTATTGCGATGATCGCTTTGTTCCTCTGCATGCTCACCAATATCGTGGATATCGGCTTTGCCTTCGTTGTCATTCCTTGCCTTTTGTTCTTCCCCGGCATCAATGTCGGCACGAAAGAGGATATGATCAAGATCAACTATGGCTTTTTGATCTTTGTGACAGCGTGTATGTCCATCGGTTCTGTAGCCACTGCCTTAGGCGTGGGCAAAATGATTTCGGCGATGGTGCTGCCCTTCATGACCAATATGAACACCACCGGCATCATCGTTGTAGTCTATATTTTGGGCGTTGGGCTGAACTTCCTTTTGACGCCTTTGGCGGCGATGGCGACTTTTGGCGCTCCGCTGACCCAATTAGCTGTGGATCTGGGCATCAATCCCATTCCGATGCTGTACACCTTTTTCTACAGCTTGGATCAGATCTTGCTGCCGTATGAGCACGCCCAATATCTTTTGTTTTTCTCGTATGGCCTGTTTACCATGCAGGATTTCATGAAGGCTTTCGGTGCCAAAATGGTGCTGAACTTCGTCTATCTCTTATGCATCGCAGTGCCATACTGGATGTTTATAGGCTTATTATAAGGTTTTGAATTCAGAGGAGGAATTATCATGGGAAAACCAACTGTACACCCTACTGGGGTGACCATCTACAATCCAGAGAAATGCTTTAATGGCTATACGGTCTTTCCGGCGCCGGAGACAGGCGTTGTCTTGATCGATATGAACGGCGGCGTCGTCAATTTTTGGGACAAGCTGCATGCTTTCCCAGCCAAACTGCTGCCTGGCGGCCAGGTTTTCGGCTCTTTAGGCGCTAGAAACAATGAATATGGCTATCAGGATCAGCTGGACCTGGTACAGGTGGACTGGGACGGCAATGTCGTCTGGAAGTTCGACCATTTGGAATATGTAGAGGACCCTGGCTATGAACCTCAGTGGATGGCCAGACAGCATCATGATTACCAGAG
>CABVBB010000216.1 GCA_902496505.1 uncultured Peptococcaceae bacterium | reverse complement strand
TGGTAGATCAGGAGAGCATAATTGGCGCCCATGACGTATTTGGGGTAATTGTACAGTTCAGCAACAGAGGGCTGGTAGAACATGCCGCCCATAAGATCATATTCGCAGTTTTCTATGCCGCGGAGCAGCTCGGTAGGCGTGCCATCGGTGACGAATTCATATTCCCAGCCGGTATATTTGGCGATCTCCATGAGCCAGTCGTAGACGCAGCCGCCATAGGTGCCGTCTTCGTAAACTTCATTGATGCCTACCGTTTCGGGAAAGGCGACTTTGAGCACGCGGTGTTCTTCGGCAGCCTGAGCACTAGGAGCGCTCCAGAGGAAAAAGAAAAAAAGCACCAGCGCGCCCAAGCTGAGCAAGGGGTGCTTTCTAGAAGAAAAACGGCGCGGCGGTGAGGCGGTAAGGCTTATGCACTGGGTGTCTGAGGTATGATTCATAGAGGTCCCCTCTCTGGGTTTCGAGTTTTTGCGATTTTTTCTGACTTGATTATACCAAATCCCCGGGAAAAGGAAAAGCAGTTTTATGACCGTCAGCGAGGTAAGGGCATGCTCTGACAAGGCTTGGCATAAATTTTCAAGCGGCGGCAGGTTTTTTTCTGGCGGGCGTCGGAGTATAATAGGATATGTCGAAGACTATTGAATCGTGATAAGGGATGAAAAAGCGTGGGACAATTTTTTGCATTTTACGACGTAGTGGATCCAGCGGGGGCGTTCCCACTCTTTGGGGGGCGTCATATGCTGCTGGTGGCAGTGATGCTTCTGGGTCTCAGCTGGGCGCTGAAATGGATCAGCCAGCTGCCGGAAGATAAAAGCTGGCGGGTGATCCAGATCGCTGCCGTTGTAGAACCGATCTTAGAGCTTAGCCACACGGTGTGGCTCTACCAGTGCGGACAGACGCAGCTGGTCAAGCTGCTGCCGCTTCATTTGTGTAGTATGCAGTGTGTGTTCATTCCACTGGCGATCTTCACTAAGAAACGGGCGCTGTGGGATTATTTGTACGCGACAGCTGTGCTGGGCGGCTTGTGCGGCGTACTTTTTCCGGCAGGTGTGGCGGGCGTCTATCCGCTGTGGCATTTCCAGACCATCCAAACGGTGCTTCTGCACAGTCTGCTGATGTTCGTACCGCTGGCGCTCATCGCTACCGGACGCTTCGAGCCCAGTCTCCAAGGCTTCGGCCGGGCGCTGCTGGTCTTTTTGCCGGTGGCAGCGATAGCAGCAGTGGTGGATATATGCTATGGGGAAAATTATATGTTCATCCTCTTCCCGCCGGAGGGCACGCCGTTGGTCTGGCTGTACGACGCCTTTGGCCACGGCTGGTATCTGATCCTCACTTTCTTGGTCATTGCGGCCATGAGCCTCAGCATCCATCTGCCCTTTTGGCACCGACAGAAAAAAACAGCTGCCCAAGAAGCGGCCGGTGTATAGTATACATGCGCCGAAACGATTGACAGCAGCAAGCGGGTCTGTTATCCTGCTATCAAAGTGAAAAGGCATAGACGCGTGCACGTCTATGCCTTTTTGACGAGAACCGACGAGTCATGCATTAACAATTTCTATGGTTTTCGCGTCTGAACAATTGAACAAAGTCGTGAGGATAAGGTATAATAGAGGATAATATCTCAATAAGGAAGCGGGGAGGACTGGGTGGTGAGAAATAACGAGTCGAAGCAGCGCGAAGGAACGAAGGAACTCCATGAGATCGCCCGCTATGAACAGATCGCGGTGGATATTGCCAGCCGCATCGCCCGGCATGAATATGCCGTAGGCGACAAGCTTTACGGCCGGTCCGTGCTGGCGGGACAGTACAATGTATCGCCAGAGACGATCCGCCGCGCAGTAGCGCTTTTGCAGTCGGTACATATCGTCCAGGTGGAGGCTGGCCGAGGCATCATCGTCAAGGATCGGGAAAAGGCCGTTGACTATGTGGAAAAATTCAACCAGCGTAAGGGACTGATGGCCGCCCAGCAGGAATTTGCCGAGCTTTTGCTCAAGCGGCAGGCCTTGGATGCTGAGATCGAGCAGCAGATCAAAAAGATCTTGTCCTATACTTCCCGCATGGCGACGCTGCTGCCGCGGGTCGATGATATCTATGTGCCTGAGGAGTCGCCTTTGGTGGGCAAAAGCCTGCAGGAGGTGGATTTCCGCAATCAGACCGGTGCTACAGTGCTGGCTGTGGAGCGGGGCAGTGAGGAATATTTGACGCCCAAGTCCAGCGATCCCATCCGAGCCAACGATATTTTGATCTTTGTGGGCGATGAGGGCAGCAAGGCCAAGGTGGAGGCATTGGTCAACGCGCAGATGCAATGAGCAGATAAATGGCACGAGCAGCTAAAGGAGGTGTCAGCGGTGCAGACAAAATGGTGGCAGGGAGATCAGGCAGCAGATATTGCGGAGGCTGCCTTGTGTCTCCGACAGGGCGAATTGGTCGCCTTCCCGACCGAAACGGTCTATGGTCTGGGGGCCAATGCGCTGGATGAGACAGCAGCGCAGAAAATTTATGCGGCTAAGGGCCGTCCCAGCGACAATCCCTTGATCGTCCATATTTACGACAAAGCCCAATTGGAGCAGTTGGTCAGTTACGTGCCCCCCAAGGCGGAGGCGCTGATGGCGGCGTTTTGGCCGGGACCGCTGACGCTGGTCCTGCCTAGGGCGCAGGCCGTGCCGGACTGTGTGACCGGAGGCTTGGCGACAGTGGGGATACGGATGCCCGATCATCCAGCGGCGCTGGCGCTTTTAAAAGCCTGCGGACTGCCCTTGGCCGCACCCAGCGCGAATACGTCCGGTAAACCCAGTCCCACCCATGCAGAGCATGTGTATCACGATCTATCTGGCCGCATCGCCGGCATCATCGACGGCGGTCCGACCACCGTGGGTCTGGAATCCACGGTGCTGGACGTGACGATCGAACCGCCGGTCATCCTACGGCCGGGCGGCGTCAGTCAGGAGGCCATCGAGCGCGTCATTGGCCCTGTAGAGGCAGATACGTCGCTTCAAGACGCAGAGGATGTGCCCAAGGCGCCCGGCATGAAATACAAGCATTACGCACCAGAAGCGGCGGTGATCATCTGCCCGGGCACACCGGAAGAGATCGCCGGCCAGCTGAAAACGGTGCTTGCTGAGGAAGCGCGGCCTTTGGGACTGATGATCTCAGAGGAAACGGCGGCGTTATTAGGCGAGGTGCCGCCAAGGGTCAGCGTGCGGATCTTAGGCCGCAGGGCTCAGCCGGAAACGCTGGCTCACGAATTGTTCGACGCTCTGCGGTGGTTCGATGAGCAGCCGGCAGAAGTGATCTATACTGAGCGTTTCCCCGATGAACAGATCGGTGCAGCGCTGATGAATCGGCTGCAAAAAGCCGCAGGTGCGGTGAGTTGATGAGGAAGGAAGAGGATAAGAGATGAATATCTTATTTGTCTGCAGCGGCAATACCTGCCGCAGCGCCATGGCTGAAGGCATCGCCCGGCAGATCATCCAGTCTGACCCGGAGCGTTTCCGTCAGATCAAGGTGACATCAGCAGGCACCTATACCACAGAGGGGGTCAGCGCTTCCCCTTTGGCCCAGGAAGTGGCCAGTGAGCACGGCGCAGCGCTGGCGGATTTCACTGCCAAGCAGGTGACGCCGGAGCTTTTGACAGCGGCGGATCTGGTGCTGGCCATGACCGGCAGCCACAAGAAACTGTTGAATACCCTGGCGCCGCAGGCTATGGATAAAATATATCTCCTCAAGGAATACGAGTACGGCGAGGATGTCAATGGGCTCAATATGCGCTTAGGCAAGCTCTTTGAGGAATACAACACTGTGCGGGAGAATTTCGTCAAAGGCCATCAAGAGGACATGGCCAAGCTCGATGAGCTTTCGGCCAAGGATCCTGAGGCTGCACAGGCACTTTTTGAAAAGCTCAACGGCGAATTGGCCGAAGCCTTAAGCGAAATGGATCAGGAGATCAACACCATTCATGAGAAGCTCAAAAGCATGGAGGTGCCCGATCCTTTCGGCGGCGACAAGGCTGAGTATGAAGCATGCTATGAGGTGCTGGAGGAAGCCATCAGAACGATCTTTGAGCGGCTGGCTTCCAGCGGACAGCTCTGATCAATTTTTCAAAGGGAGGTCATCAGGATGAAAGTAGCAATTGGTTGTGACCACGGCGGTTTTCAGCTGAAAAACGCCATCATGAAATATTTAGAGGACAAAGGGTATGAATACAAGGACTTCGGCACCTATTCGGAGGAGTCCTGTGATTATCCTGATATCGCTATTGCCGTAGCCGAAGACGTGGCAGCCGGTCACTTTGACAAAGGCATCTTGATCTGCGGCACCGGCATCGGCATCGGCATCGCGGCCAACAAGGTGCCGGGCATCCGGGCAGCGCTTTGCCACGATACGTTTTCCGCCCACGCCTCGAGACAGCACAATGACGCCAATATCCTCACGATGGGGCAGCGGGTCATCGGCCAGGGACTGGCGCTGGATATCGTCGATATCTGGCTGCATACGGAGTTTGAGGGCGGACGCCACCAGCGGCGCATCGATAAAATCCATGCAAGAGAGGCGCAAAACTAATGCAGGAGTCTATTCTTGAGCAACAAGCAGAGCAGCTGTTCCAAGAATTTCTGGACAGCGGCCATTTTAAAGCGGGACAGCTGATCGTCATCGGCTGCAGCACCAGCGAAGTCGCTGGCGACCGCATCGGTCAAGCCGGCAGCCCCGACATCGCCGCGCAGTTATTCGCGCCGTTATCTCGACTGGCTGCGGAGCGGGGCATCCATCTGGCGTTCCAATGCTGCGAGCATTTGAACCGGGCGCTGGTGGTCACCCGCCAGACCATGGAGGCCTTCCGCCTGGAAGAAGTCTCCGTCGTTCCCCATCCCCATGCCGGCGGCTCGATGGCCAGCCACGCTTATCGGCATCTGACGGATGCTGTAGTCGTGGAAACGGTG
>CABVBB010000215.1 GCA_902496505.1 uncultured Peptococcaceae bacterium | reverse complement strand
ATGCGGTCAGTCTCAGAGCCTTTTTTGAGGCCCTTGCCGGCGGCAATGAAGATCGGTGAGGAGGAGGTGCCTTGATCGCCATAAGCGGTGGAGAGCGAATCGCAGTGGTCGTAGTTGTAGCCTTCAGCGACCCAGAAGCAGACATCGCCGGCGGTGGGGCCGCCATAGCCGAGCAAAATAGCATCTTTGTTGTGCAGCGCCATAGCAATGACCCGCTTGTGGCTGTCGGGATGCTTGTAGCTGTAGAGATCGGTGATGATCTGCTCTTCTAATTCGTATTTGTCAGCGGGATCGACGATACCCTGCGGTTCTCTGCCTTTGAGGTTGATGAAGATATCATTGCCTTGGGAAGCGATAGCGCGGGTCTTGCTCCAATCGATGACTTTTTTGCCCTGGTCATTGGTTTTTAAGACGGTGTAGCCCAGTTCTTCCATGAGGTCAGCATTGACGCCGCACATATCGCCGATGCCTGGTGGTTTGTATTTGGGCGCGACTTGGGCATGGTCAGCGGTGATCATGATGGTCCAGCCTTCATCCAGATAGTGCATCATGGAGCCGACATAGCGGTCGACCTGTTTATAGAGGTTGCGCATCAGGCCGTCATACACTTCAGGATCATGCTGGGAGTAGCCGATGCCGCCTTTTTTCTCGCCCATGTAGCGAATGAAGGTATGCTCGACAAAGTCTACAGAGTGCAGATGGGAGAAGATGACTTCGATGTCTTCGTTCTCGATCATGTATTCCAAAGTCTTGATATACCAATCTGTTACGCCGTCCCAGACTTCCAGCATGCAGGACTGCATATTGAGATCCTGTGTATACATCTGTGACTGCGGCGGGAAAGGACCAGCGTTTTCGACCAACGCTTTGGCCAAACGTTTGGGATGGATGACCATGTCGCACTGCGTATCCATAGCGGAAGAGATATACAGCGTCAATTTGCTGCCGTCTGGTTCTAAGGTCATGACTTTGTAATGACGATTCGTAATATAAGATTTATCCTCTTCGATGACTTCATCGATGACGTTGTAGATCATTTTGCCTAAAGGACAGGTCACAAGCGGTGTGGTATCTTTTTTGTTTTTATAGATAGCGACCGTATCGTAAATGCCTTGCTCGTTTTTGAGGATCAGGCCCAAGCGGCGGATCAAGCCCTTGCACAGATAGATGGAAAATTCTTTGGCGCCTTCTGGAGCGGCCGCCCAGCCGACGGCGTCTTTGATGGGCGAGACAGCGGTGTTGACTGGCTGCGGGAAAGAGCCTGCCCGTGTGCCGAAGCCGCTTTCAGGACCGGCGACGAGGTTGACGGTATCTTTGCCCATACCTTGCAGCTTGCTGGTCATTTCTTCATCCAAGCCCTGGGACATCTGCATGCCTTTGGCCGTATCCAAGGCTTCCAAAGGCTGCTCGGGCAGCTTGGTGATCACGCACGGCGCGACGGCGTCGTCGACCATACGGGTGATGAATCTGGCTTCGGGAATATCCACGGAAGCGCCGACCAAAAGTTCGGTATCTCGCTGCATGGCGGCTGAGCCCACAGAACCTGGTGCAGAACCGTCGATGACGAAGAGGTTTTCACTGTCTGAGCTGGGAGGCCAAGCGCCGCCTGGCCAATGGAAGACCAGCGTCTTGTAGCCGCCTTCTGCGGTGCAGTTCCAGACCTGCTCAGCTTTGACCAAACGGCTGTCCACGTTGTAGCCGTTTTGGTTGATCTTGCCGGGGACAGTTCGTCCAAACTGGGTGATGCCATGTACACAGGGGTTGGCGCCGACGGCCAAGGTGGTCCATTGCGGCGGGGTGACGGTCGGCTGAGCGCCCAGCATAACGAAGTCATGCCGCTGTGCGCCCATCTCTGCCAATTTTTTGAGATTGGGCAGATGACCTTCGTCAATGTAGCGCCGGGTCAGACGCGGGTCCATGCCGTCTACACCCAAAACCATGATCTTGTCGGCTAATTTCTTTGATCGTAACATACGAACACTCCTTTTTGTAAATGATCTTGAGAAATTGCAGCTTGTTCACTTCATGGTTTTATATTATCAATAATTACCGTTTATGAAAAGCGGCCAAAATGTGTACCCCCCGTTCGATTTTGGTTGACGCTCAGTCCTGCATGTCTTCCAGCATCTTGTGCAGGACCTGCTTGTGCTTGCTGCAAAGCTGATCGGACAGCGCCTGATTGCTCAGCATATACAGGTCGATATCCGCGCTGTCTTTGACAGAAATAAAGCGCAGGGCATTGCGCCGTTCGGCGTTGCTGTTGATGCCGAGCTTGGTGGTTATACCCACGCCGAGGTCATTATACAGTGCTTCGTAGAAGATGGTTTGATTGTCCACATTCAAGACGACCGTCATCTGGTCGCCTTTGCCTGCAAAGGGGTCGTGCTCCCAGTCAGCCTGCGAACCTACCGCCTCCATGGTATACTGGATGATCGGGATATCGATCAGTTCATCAGCAGTGATCTGCGTCTGGTCGTCAGGGATGTAGCGGGAATGCTTTTTGGCGACGATGCCGATCTCGCATTGACCGATTTTTTCTGTGCGGAGGGCCTGGTCGCTGATGGGTGTAGGAGAGAACCAAAAGCCGATGGTATCGGGATTGCTTTTGACTTCAGCGATGATCTTTTCTTCCGAATCGCTGCTTTTGATGTTGATCTTGGCATCGTTCAAAAAAGCGCGAAAATGCCGCAGGAGATCTGAAAAAAGATTGGTGGCCATGCCGGAGGGCATGATATAGGTGATCTCCTGGATGGCGTCAGCATTTTGGTAATCGTAGCATTCTTTTTCGATCTGCTCGACGATATCAAAGATCAGATCGGCTTTGCGCAGCACGCTTTCGCCGATAGTGCTTAGTTCTGCGCCGCTGACGGAACGATTCAAGAGTTCGACGCCTAATTCTTTTTCCAAATTTTTGATCGCTGCGGATAAGGCGCTTTTGGACATGAACAGCCGCTCTGCGGCTTTGCTGATGGAACCGCTTTTGGCGACTTCCCGCAGGTAGTATAGGTTATCTAATTTGATCATCAGGCATCATCTTCCTTTCCACCTCAAAAAGGCAGCGTGGGACCTGTCAAGGGTCTGGGCAAATATGTTAGGTTATGAAAAAGATTATAACATATGGCTATCAACAGGCGCTACTGCGGGACGATATGGGGGCAAACCAAAAAAAGGGCCTGAACGTGATGTTCAGACCCTTTGGGTGTTTTCTTATAGGCCAAACAAAAGCTTGGCGACGGGGTAACCGACAAAAGTGTAGAGCAGTAAAGCGACGAGGCACATAGGCAGCGCCAAGGTCTCGATCTGTTTGAAGGTGATCAGGTCCTTCTGAGCATGCATCATTGCGCAGTAGGGGGATGCAGCTGGGGTGACCAGGGCGACGAACACCATCATGCAGATGGTCATGCAGATCGCGGTAGCTGGTACGTTGGGATACTGATCAGCAAAGGCCAAGACGATCGGCATGAGGATAACGGCCATGCCGGAGTTGTTGGCAAAGTTGGTGGTGATCAAAGCAAAGGCCAAAAGGATCAGGACGAAAACGATGTCCGATTTGCCGCCCAGGAATGGCTGCAGGACTTGGACCAAAAATTGCTTGATACCTGTGGAATCATTGGAAACAGCGTTGCAGACGTAGATCGCAGCAGCGACCAAAAAGAGTACGTCCCAGGAAATGGATTTCTTGGCGATGCCTTTGAAGTCCAGCATGGAATGACCTTGGTACTGCAGGATCATCAGCACGACGATGCAGACGATCAGGATACCGTTGGTGCTGTAGCTGTTGAGGATGCGGGTCAGCGCCCAGGTCTTGGGCATGAAGGTCGGTGCCAAGAGCAATACGATGAAGAGCAAGGTGCTGAGCAGGAAGGCTTTCTGCTGCAGATTCATCGGCGGCAGGGGCTCTTTGTTGAACTGCTCGGGAGTGACGTTGCTCATTTTGCTCAGATCCGGACGGATGACGAAGCGGACGAATACCAAGAACAGGATCAGCATCAGCGTGGACATGATGATGTTGAAAATGATGTAAGAGGTATAGTTGACCGGAAGTCCGGAAGCCTTGGTGTAAGCGCCGGTGATGACTAAAGCAGCGCCTTTGAAGGGAAACATGGGCTGACCGAGTGTGGAAGCCAGATAGATACCAAAGATGGAGATCCAGATGACTTTGTCACTGTGATGATAGCCGAATTCACTCAGCGTCTCCACCATGAGCGGCCAGAGGATCAGCATAGCGGCGACAGCCAGTGTGAAGCCGGAAATGAAGTAGGCGCAGAAGAAAACGATGAAAAGGAAAACGTACGGACGGCCGGCAAAGATCTTGCGGGTGAGGAAGAAGCGCGCCAAGTATTTGGTGCAGCCAACATACTCGATACCGCCGAATAAGATCATACCCAAGAGGACAGTGATGACTGTATCACTGCCGATAGCATTCAAGAAAACAGCCTTGACAGCAGCATAGCCTGTGACGTCAGGTCCCAGGTAGCCTGAGTAAAGAGCGAGCAGCAGTAAGCCTAATAAGCTTGGCCAAATGCTGTCCAGTGCAGACCACAGATAGACCATACCGATAAAGATGCCGGCGACCCACATGCCGGTTTCCGTGATGGGTTCAAAAGGACCCAGCTGAGGAAAGCCGATCATGATCAAGAGGCCGAGAGCAACATGGAACCAATACCAGGGGCTGGTCTTGGCAGGTGCCTTGGAGGCAGTTTTTTCGTTTGACACTTTGATTTCACCTCATAGATTTTAGTGGCAGCTTAAAAGCGCCGGCTCATTCGGGCAGTGCTTTTTGTGCGGATCAACAGATGATGAGGACTTCCCGCTGATAGATTCAGCGATCGGCACAAGGAGCAAAGCTTGGGAACAAGCAGACAACGCCTAAGTTACCCTTATGTAATCTATTTTATCATTTGAGCTTTTGTGCATGAATAGCCTGTGCTAATTCTAA
>CABVBB010000214.1 GCA_902496505.1 uncultured Peptococcaceae bacterium | reverse complement strand
CGACCCGCCACAGAGACAACATCCTCATACAGCCGTTTGGGATGCCAGAGCGTATCATTGTGAATATCCATAGCGCCAGAGATCCACAGCTTCAGATACTGACCATCCTCCGCCAATTCCAAAAGACGCATATTACGGTTGACCTCATAGGTGGTCTCGTCTTTGATAGCCTCGTCAATGACTTCGATCGTCAGCACATCTTTGGCTAGGACGACGATAGGTTCCTCTGTTTTCTTATTTTTATGGATAGCAATATGATCATAGACCCCCGCTTCATTGGCTAAGATCAAACCGACCCGACGGATCACGCCTTGGGAAAAGAGCAGCGTGAATTCATACGCATCCTTTGGTACGTCGAAACCCCAATTACTCGCTGGACGGATAGGTGAAAGCACCACATCAAACGGCGCATCAGAGAGCATTCCCTGCGTATCTTTCTCAGAAAGGATCAAGCGAACTTCGGGCTCGCCCATTCCCACGCTGACCAGATCGTCCAAGTCAGAGGTCGGCTTGAGATCAGTGATCACACAGGGGACATTGGTATCACTGGTGGCTTTTTGCCGAAAATGTACAGCTTCTGTCTTGTCACTGGCCACAATGATCAACTCATGCTCCACCATAGCCACGCCCATATTGACAGCAGGCGGCTGTGTTCCATCCACTACGTGCAGATCAGGACTGTCACTGGTTGGAGGCCAAGAACTGCCCGGCCAGTGGAACACCAGTGTCTTTAATCCCGACTCAGCGGTGACATTCCACAAGGGTTCTGCTTTGCAGTTCCGCGAATCCAGATTGTACACGAAGGCGCCTGGCACGGTATCTGAGGGACGGCTGAAGGCGGTGATGCCGTGTGTGCAGGGATAAGCGCCCGTGGCCAAAGTCGTCCACATAGGCGGCGTCACGGTCGGATGACCGCCCAACATGACCAGATCCTCCCGACAGGCCCCCCACTCGATGAACTTCTTCATATTGGGCATCAGCCCTTTTTCCACATACTTCACGGTGAGACGCGGATCCATGCCGTCGATTCCCATGACAAACAATTTTTCAGCTGTTCTTTCCATTAAGCATCGCTCCTTTTGATGTTTTCTATTAGTTCTTTCTTTACGTTCACTATACCATTCCTCTCGGTATTTGAGAATCAAAGCCTCTTCCACGCAAAAGCTGCTCCTTCAAATTTTTTGGAAACGTCGGTACACAACAAAAACGCCCGCAGAGAGGATCCTCTCTACGGGCGTTAAATCTATTGGCCTTTAGCTGCACGGCTCCACCACCAGCGGCCTCAACTGCTTCAGCACCAGCTGATGATCACGCTCCAAATCGACCGCGATGGCTTGGATGAGGTATTGGCCGTCGGCTGTGGTGAGATCGGAAGCAATGAGGCTCAAAAGATCGATGATGTCTCTTGGCAGAGACTGATCTGTGCTGCTTTGGGCGATGAGTGTGGCCAGCACTCGGCCGGCGGCCTCCAGCTCGTCCTGGCGTTTGCGCTTGGCCTCCTGGGCTTGGGCGCAGCAAGTGGACTGCTCGACAAAAATGCGCGCGTCATTGGTGATGGTCAAATTCTCTGGGATCAGCTGGATCACACGGAAACGGATATCGCCGCCAAAACAGCGCATCTTGTCACTGATGAGCACATCGACCAAGTCAAAAAAAGGCCGATCGCTCCCACTCTTGCGAGTATAGCGGTTGTAGATCTCCGTGTAAACCCGCCGCGCTTCTTCAGCAAGGATATTTTCTAATTCATCGGCTAACCTCTGCATGATGTCCCTCCTGTTATCGTCTTTGTCAAAAGATGCTCTGCTCCTATCTTACAGCTTGCTGAGCTCAAAACCATCGCCAGTGATCGCAAAAAACGTTTGGCGTTAGAAAATAGCGTCTCCCGTTATAATGCAACAAAATCCAGCAAAAAACCGCCCTTTCCGCTACAATACGCTTGTAAAGGAGGGCAGCGTATGATCAAGATCTTATTATCCAAAAAACTTGGTGAGCTGCGCTGGACGCAGGCTGATCTGGCTCGCATAACGGGCATTCGCCCCAATACGATCAATGAGCTGTACCACGAGTTGGCTGAGCACATCAAATTGGAGCACCTCGATCTGATCTGCGAAGCCTTGGATTGTGAGCTGGAGGAAATCTTAGTCCGCGTGCCCAATCAGGAATCCATCCTGCCTAATAACCGTACCGGCAAGCCGCGCCATATGGAAAAACATCATAAAAAGAGGAAGCATGCACTGTGCATACTTCCTCTTTTTGTATTCAGGGATAACAGCGCACCGCGGTCAGGTGTCTATATCGGGGCGTCTTACCGACGCTCTGTACTTCCTACTTGCCGCCTAGTATCTCTTCGATCATTTGGTACAATTTATCCGGATCGATGGGTTTGGCAATATGGCCGTCCATACCGGCTTCGGTGGCCTTGACCACGTCTTCGTGGAAAGCATCGGCGGTCATAGCGACGATGGGGATCGTCTGGGCTTTGGGATGGTCGGCTTTGCGAATAGCTCTGGTGGCTTGGTAGCCGTCCATGACAGGCATCTGCACATCCATGAGGATGAGGTCGTACTGGTCGCCGTCCGCGAGGAACATATCGACGGCTTCTTGACCATTATTGGCACAGACGACGTCCATATTGGTCATTTTGAGCAGCTCGACAGCGATCTCTTGATTGAGGGCGTTGTCTTCGACCAAGAGGACGCGGCGGTCGGTCAGGGCTGGATGACGCCAGTCTTTGCTCTGGGAGCGGACGGCTTTTTCGATGCCGGTGACGGAGAGCAGTGTATTGTAGAGGGTGGAGGCAAAGATGGGCTTGGAGAGGAACGCATTGGCGCCGGCTTCGCGGGCGTCTTTTTCGATGGAGCTCCAATCGTAGGCGGTAATGATGATGATGGTGGTATCGGGACCGACGTATTCGCGGACGCGGCGAGTGACCTCGATGCCGTCCATGTCGGGCATTTTCCAGTCGATAAGGCAGACGTCATACTCTTCACCGACCTTGTGGGCGGAAAGGACTTCTTCGACGCATTCTTTGCCGGTGAGCACCCATTTGGAATTGATGCGGAGATTGTCCAGCAGCAGCGTGGTATGGATGCAGCTGTCGCGGTCGTCGTCCGCAACGAGCACTTTGAGAGACTCGAGTTCTTGGTGGTTGGCCGTAGCTGCCGCTTCGTCTTTTTCAACGACGTCGAAATCGAGCTCGACGGTAAAGGTGGTGCCTTGCTCAAGCTTGCTCTTGACGGAGATGGTGCCGCCCATAAGGGTGATGAGATTTTTGGCGATGGACATACCGAGACCTGTGCCGCCGTTTTGGCGGGAGGCCGAGGAGTGCTCTTGTTCAAAGGGCAGGAACAACCGGTCCATGAATTCTTCGCTCATGCCGATACCGGTATCGCTCACCGTGAAGCGCAGGCGAACGCGGCCGTTTTTCTTCTGGATCTGCTGGATCTCCAGGCGGATCTGCCCGCCGGCTGGGGTGAATTTGAGCGCATTGGAGAGCAGGTTGATGAGCACCTGATTGAGTCTGAGGGAATCGCCGATGAGCACGGTATCGGTGATATCGACCAGGGGTATGGTGAAGGTAAGGCCTTTTTCCACAGCCTGCGGATAGATGATGGAGGTGATGGATTCGGCGATGTTTTCCAGATTGAACACATCATGGGCGATAGTCATCTTGCCTTCGTCGATCTTGGACATATCGAGGACGTCATTGATCAAGGTCATGAGGTGCTTGGAGGAGTAGCCGATCTTTTCCAGGCAGTCTTCGACGCGCTTGCGGTCTTCGATATAGGCGGCGGCAATGGTGGTCATGCCAATGATGGCGTTCATAGGCGTGCGGATCTCGTGACTCATGCGGGAGAGGAAATTCTGCTTGGCCGCGTTGGCATTCTGCGCGTTGATGAGGGCGTCTTTGAGCACTTGCTCTTTGCGCATATTGTCGGTCTGGTCGGAAACAGAGACGATATAGCGGACGATCTTGTTATTGACGATCTCCGGGAAACACTGGAAGAGCATCCAGCGCACTTCGCCGGAAGGAAAGCGCATCTGCAGACTGCAAGTCTTGCTGGTGGTGAGGCCGGAATATTGGCTGAAGGCGCGGAATTTGTCCAGATCGTCGGCAATGACGCGCTCCTCTAGGATCTCGACGCGGTCAAAGATGTCGTCTTGACTGATCCCCAGGACGCGCTCACTATTGGCGCTGACATATTCCAGCTTGTTTTTCTCTTGGTTGAAAATGAGGAAGACCTCGTTGACATTGGAGGCGAGGATGTCAAAAAGCCGCTCGCGGTAGCGGATCTCGCGCATATTCTTCCGCTCCCGCCAAAAGGCAAAGAAGAAATACGCCGGCAGGAAAATGGTGAGCATCACAGAGGCAGCAATCGCCTGGGAAGACGTCGTGACCGCCTGCTGCTCCAAACCTTTGATCTTGTTGTCGGCATAGGTGATGATCTTGGTAATGGCTTGATCAACGGCGTCGTATTTGGGATAGATGTTGGCTTCGACATATTGGGCAGTCGCTTCCTTGTCCATAGGGAGGATCAATGGCAGCGCTTTATTTTGGGTCGCGGCCAGATCCTGCATGGCGGCATCCAAAGCGTCGATATCCTCCTGGGGGCCGAGGTATTGGCTGGTGATCACTTCGATAGCTTCAAACTGCATTTCATAGCGCTTATTGAACAGCTGCTGGGTGCTGTCGATGTCGTAGCTGGGCTCAGCAACGAGATTGATCAGAAACCCTTTCATGTCCAACAGTCGGGACCGCATGGCACGGGCTTCGTTGGATACCGTATACGGGTGTTCGTAAATGCTTGATGCGGTCTGCTGGATACGATAGGTGGAATAAATGCTGAAAACAGACAAAAAAACCGCCAGCGTACAGATCATGAGCATGCCGATCTCAGTAAATTTAAGTGTTCTTTTCTGGTAACTCATTTCATAACTCCTTCTATAAGATATAGGCGCACTGCAAGCGATTACG
>CABVBB010000213.1 GCA_902496505.1 uncultured Peptococcaceae bacterium | reverse complement strand
GGACCGCGCTGACGGCGGGCAGCACAGCCGAGAGGTGGCCGCCCTGCGTCAGTGGTGGCAGGCCGTTCAACAGCAGCTGGCGGCCATCAAGGAACGGTGCCAGGCGATCCAAGAGCAGCTGAAGGCTTCCACAGCGCTCCCAGAGCAGCTGGCTACCTGTCAGCAGCGCCAGCAGCAGGCCGAGATGACGGCAGGACAATTGACGCAGCAGCTAGAGGAAGCGGCAGCTAAGCAAGTGGCAGAATATGGCCGCCGCCAGGCCGCATTGACCGCGCTGGAAGCCGCTACCGCCCGTATTCCCGAAGCTTACCGCACGCTGGAGGCGCTGGAGGCGGCTATGGCAGTGCTGCGGCAGGCCTTGGAGGCGCGGCAGCAGGTGCTCAGTGAGGCGCAGGCGGCCTATGACCAGGCTCATAGCCAAGAGCAGGCCTTGAGCGGTCAGCTGAGCGTCATGGTCAAGCTGCTTTCTGAGAGCAGGGTGCAGCTGGCGGAGGCCCAGGCGGCCTTTGCCCAGGCTGTGGCAGCGCGCTTTGCGGACGAAGCGGCGTACCGCCATTATCAAGGGCTCTTGGCGGAGCGCTCAGCTCGCGAAAAGGCGCTGCGTGCTTATGACGAACAGTTGGCCGCCTGCCATAGCCGCATCCTGCAGCTGGAAGCGCTGGTGGGCAGCCAGCAGGCAGCGGATACGGCGCAGTTGGAACGCGAGCTGACGCAATTGGCCCAGACCTTGTCCGAGCTGCAAAAGCAGCAGACGATCCTCGCCAGCCGCCGCGAGATCAATAGCCGCCTGGCTGACGAACTGCAGCAAAAGCAGGCGCTCTTGGCTCAATTGGCGCAGGAATACGCGCTGGTCGGCCGTCTGGCCAAGCTGGCCAGCGGGGATAACGAGCAGCGCATGACCTTTGAGACCTTCGTGCTCATCACCTATTTTGATCAGGTGCTGCACGAGGCCAACCAACGGCTGCAAAAAATGACCGGCGGCCGCTATTATTTCCTCCGGCGTGCTGAGATCACCGACAAGCGCGGCAAATCCGGGCTGGATATCGACATCATGGATAATTATACTGGTAAGGCGCGGGCCGTCTCCACCCTCTCCGGCGGCGAAGGGTTCAAGGCCTCGCTGGCCTTGGCGCTGGGACTTTCCGATGTGGTGCAGCAAAATGCCGGCGGCATCGAGCTCAGCACCATCTTTATCGACGAAGGCTTTGGCACGCTGGATGGCGATTCGCTGGATGCGACAGTGGATACGCTGGTGGAATTGCAGCTGGGCGGCCGCTTGGTGGGCATCATCTCCCACGTGAGCGAGCTCAAGGAACGCATCCCCGCCCAGTTGGTGGTCACGCCCGGCGAGCGGGGCAGCACAGCGGCCTTCGCAGTCAGGCGGTGAGCGCCATGACGCAGAAACGTTTAGAAAGCTGCGTGACGGCAGCAGAAGCCGGCTGGCCGACAGGACGCTTCTTAGCAGAACGCATGCAGGTGTCCAAACGGCAGCTGGCCCGGCTCAAACTCTTGGACGACGGCATCTGGGTCAACGGCACCCACGCTACTGTCCGCCGAGTGCTGCAAACGGGCGACAGGGTGTCCGTCCGATCAGAGGCCAAAACGGCCAGCCCCATCGTGCCGCGGGCGCAGGAACTGGCTATTGTGTACGAAGATGAGGCGCTCCTGGTGCTGGATAAGCCCGCTGGACAGGCGGTCTACCCGCGTTATGCCGGGGATGTGGATAATCTGGCCAGCGGCGTGCTGGCCTATTGGCAGACGCAGGCAGGGCCAGACGTTTTCCGGCCGCTGCTGCGCTTGGATAAAGGCACCTCCGGCCTCATCGCCATCGCCAAAAATGCCTATGTACAGCAAAAATTGCAGACAGCGCCCATGGCGAAAGTCTATCTCGCTCTGGCCGGCGGTGATATCACAGCTGACGGCGTGATCGATGCCCCCATCGGCCGCGGCGAAGGGCACCAGCGCATGATCCGTCCGGACGGCAAGAGCGCCCGCACCATTTACCGCGTGCTCCAGCGTCTCGGCGACCGCACGCTCTTGGCCGTCGCCCTGGCAACAGGCCGTACGCACCAGATCCGCGTGCATCTGGCCGCTCTCGGCCATCCCCTCTTGGGTGATGCGCTTTATGGCGGCGACTGCCGCGTCTGGCACGAGCAGGCGCTGCATGCTTGGCGGCTGAGCTTTGACCATCCGTTAAGCGGTGAGCGCATGGCCTTGACGGCGCCCTTCACTCGGCTGAGCGTGGATAAGGATATTGTATTCAGCACGGAAAAGGCTTTACAAATAGAACAAGATATGCTTAAATAAAGTTAACCCTATGAAAGAGTAGAGTAGGTGTCTATGCGTTAAGTGCCGTCTGAACGGGGAGTTGTCAGACGGACGAAAAGTGTCTCGCCACTTGCGGTATAGATGTCGCATCCCGCTACAATATATTGAGGCACAGTCCTCCATATTTTGTGTAGCAAAACAAAATTTGAGAAGGAGTGTGCTTTTGTTATGTCCATTTTTAGCAAGCTGGCGGCCAGCTTCTCCGAGTCGCGCCAAGAATTGAAAAAAACCTCCACCCTGACCTGTACAGCACTCATGCTGGGCGTGAGCCTTTTGGTCTCCACCTTTACCATCGTGCTCAATCCGTACATGAAGATTGGCTTTTCCACAGTGCCCATCGCTATCGTCGGTGCGCTCTTCGGTCCCTTCGTCGGCGGTCTGGCCGGCGGCTTAGGCGATATCCTGCGCTTCATCCTGCGGCCCACAGGGATGTATTTCCCCGGCTTTACCTTTGACTCCATCGTCAACGGCATCATTTTCGGCTTGTTCCTCTACAAGAAAAAGCCCACCGTCAAAAATGTGGCCCTGATGCAGATCGTCTCCACCATCGTGGTCAGCCTGATCCTGCACAATATGTGGGTCTGCCTCCTGTACGGCAAAGCCATCGCTGTGATCCTCCCCGCCAGCATCCTGAAAAATGTCCTCAAACTGCCCATCGACGTCATGGTCCTCTACGGACTGCTCAAAGTCGTCGACCAGATCAACGAAAAAGCCTTCCACATCCCGCCCACCGGAGGCGGCGGTGCCCTGGATCCCGGCAAATAAATACAGATCGACCTTTTCGAGCTGCTCGCTATGACGCGGGCAGCTCTTTTTTTGCGCCATTTTGGCAGGCGATGCTTGACAAGCCAGGCTTCAGCCGTTAAGATGAGAGCAAGCACTTGCATACGAGGTGACAGCAGATGGATGAGACCAGCCAAAAGATCATTGATGCGACCATGGCTTTGGTCAGGGACAAGGGGTATGTGGCCACGACGACCAAGGATATCGCCAAGCTGGCAGAGGTCAACGAATGCACGCTCTTCCGCAAATTCAAGAGTAAGAAGGACATTGTCCTAAGCGGTGTGGAGCAGGAAAAATGGCGGGGCAATTTGACGCCGGAGGTATTTGACCAGGTGGAGTGGGAGCTGCAGAAAGATCTGGGGATGTTCATGCGCGAATACATGCAGCGCATCACACCGGATTTCGTACGGCTTTCCATTGGGCTCAGAGCGCCGCAGATCTATGCGGAGACCCAGCCGCTGATCAAAAAGATCCCTGAGGCGTTCGTCTCCTCTCTGGCGGCGTATCTGGGGGAGATGGTGCAAAGGGGCAAACTGGCGCCGCTGGATCAGGAAAGCGCGGCGCTCACCATATTTGCCAGCACCTTTGGCTATACGTTTTTGAGCGCTTCTTTTGCCCAGGAGCTATCCCCAGTGGAGCAGGAGCGTTATATCGAGCAGTCGGTGGCCTTATTCATAGAGGGCCTGGCCCGTCCATAAGTCGAGCGGCAGCATCTGTGCGCAGGTGCTGCCGCTAAAAAATCAGCTTTTTATGCAAGCAAGCACACGCATACAAAAAGAGAATGGAGTGATGAGGGATGCTTCTCACAGGAGCGCAGTTAGTGGTCAAGGCGCTGGCAGCAGAAAATGTATCGACGGTGTTCGCTTATCCCGGCGGGCAGGCGATCGATCTCTTTGACGCCCTTTATGACGCGCAGGGATTGGAGGTGATCGTGCCCCGCCATGAACAAGGGCTGATCCATGCAGCCGACGGCTATGCCCGTTCTACAGGCCGAGTGGGCGTTTGTCTGGTCACCAGCGGCCCAGGCGCGACCAATCTGGTCACCGGCATCGCTACGGCCAATTATGACAGCGTGCCGTTGGTGTGCATCACCGGACAGGTGCCGCTCCCCCTTTTGGGCAAGGAGACGTTTCAGGAGATCGATATTGTCAGCGTGACCCAGAGCATCACTAAATACGCTGTGATGGTTAAGCGGCGGGAGGATTTGGGGCCGATCCTTCGGCAGGCCTTTGAGATCGCGCAGACAGGGCGGCCCGGCGTGGTGCTGGTCGATATTCCTAAGGATATCCAGCAGGCCTTAGGGAGTGCGGTCTATCCAAAACAGGCGGCGAAGCCCCTAGCAGCTGCGGATATTGCGGAGGCGGGCTTGCAGCAGGCTGCACTCTTGCTGCACCAGGCGCGCAGACCGCTGCTTTTGGCAGGCGGCGGGGTCAAGATCGCTGGTGCGCAGAATATCCTGCGGCAGCTTGTGGAGCGGGCAGACCTGCCAGTGGTCACGACCATCATGGGCAAGGGCGTATTGGATACCGCCCACCCGCTGTATGTCGGCAATCTGGGCATCCACGGCAGCTACGCGGCCAATCTGGCCGTCAGCCAGTGTGATGTGCTGCTGGCGGTGGGCACGCGCTTCAATGACCGCATCACCGGCAGGGCGGAGACGTTTGCGCCGGAGGCTGCTGTCATCCATATCGATATCGAAGCGTCTAATATTGGCAAGAATATCTCGGTGGATGTACCGCTGGTGGCTGATGCCAAGACGGCGCTGACGGCGCTGGCGCAGCGGCTGGAGCCTTTGGATACAGAGGCGTGGCGGACGACGATCAGTGCTTGGCAGACGGCGCATCCTCTGGGACAGGCATCCTGTGAGGCAGACGCGCTCACGCCCAAGGCT
>CABVBB010000212.1 GCA_902496505.1 uncultured Peptococcaceae bacterium | reverse complement strand
CCTGATCATGGCCAGCGCAGCCGGCGTGCTCAGCTCCCGATTCTTCGTCTACGCGCCGTCCGTCATCCTCATGCTGCAGACAGGCGCCAGCAGTGTGGTGCCCGGCTATGAGATACTGTGGTACCGATTCCTGCTGCACAATCTGCCCACCGCTTTGTTCCTCGTCCTCTTCGTCTTTTTGCTCACCAAGATCTATAAGACCAAAGAGGCGGACGCTGAAAACTGCAAAGCCCACTTTGAAGAAAAATACCAAAGCCTCGGCCCTATCTCCAGCAAAGAGAAAAAAGCCGCCGTCCTTCTGGTTATCCTCATGCTGCTTTTGGTCACAGGTCCCTTCACCGGCATCAGCACAGACATCGGCTTTTTGATCATCCCGATGCTCATGTTTTTCCCCGGACTGCGCATCGCAGACGAAAGCTGCCTCAAGCGCGTGGATATGGGCATGATCTTCTTCATCGTTTCCTGCGTCGGCATCGGCGCTGTCGGCGGCACCTTAGGCGTCGGTCAGATCCTTTCTGCTCAGATCGCGCCGCTTTTGCAGGGCCGCTCCGTCGTGGTCACGCTGCTGTCACTGCTGCTTTTCGGCACCATCGCCAATTTTGCCCTGACGCCGACCGCTATGCTTACCGCGCTTTCCGGCCCGATCGCCGCTATCGCCATGGATATCGGACTCAATATCGACGCCGCCATGTACGCGCTGGCGCACTCCACTGACCTGATCTTTCTGCCGTACGAATTCATTCCTTACCTGATCTTCTTCTCCTTCGGCGCCATGACCATGGGCGATTTTATCAAAATGAGCGCCCTGCGGGTGGGACTTTTCTTCATCTTTTACGCCGTCGTGCTCATCCCCTTCTGGACGCTGCTGGGCGTCGTATAAAATTTAAAATTCATAAAAAATTGCCGCTCTGGCCAGGGAAAAATGCCTGGTCGGGCGGCAAATTTTGTTATTCCAGCGGATACATATATTTGGGGAAATGACAAATACTCTCTATAGAAGCGCAGCAAGAAAGCACCTACGAGATCAAATTCAGGTTCAGGAAGGAATGGAGAGCAGATGAAAGCAACAGGAATTGTGCGCCGGATAGATGATCTAGGCCGTGTCGTTATCCCCAAGGAGATCAGACGGACCTTGCGGATCAGAGAAGGCGATCCTCTGGAAATTTTTGTCGACCGTGACGGTGAAGTGATCCTCAAAAAATATTCGCCCATCGGTGAACTGGGTGAGTTCGCCAAAGAATATGCGGATTCCTTATTTGAAGCCACTGGCCATATCGCCGCTATCGCCGACAGAGATCAGATCATCGCCATCGCCGGCGCCTCCAAAAAAGATTATCTCAACAAACCCATCGGTGCTGCCATCGAGCAGGTCATGGAAGAACGCCGTGCCGTCGTCGTCGGCGACACCGCCATCCATCCCTTGTTCCGTGGGCAGGCCAAAGAAAACAGCGTCGTGGAAGCCAGCTTCCAAAGCCAGATCATCGCGCCCATCATTGCCGAGGGCGACGCCATCGGCGCAGTCATCGTCGCTTCCAAAGAGCCCAATGTCAAAATGGGCGAGCTGGAACTCAAATTGGCCGAGACCGCAGCCTCTTTTCTGGCCAAACAGATGGAGCAGTAGCCAAAAAAGCAGCGGATAAACATACTGTTGGTGTAAAAAAGCCGGCAGTATGTTTTTTTATGGGCCAAAATGGGATTTTGTCGCTTAAATTTTGTTTCCTGACCGATAATTTGCGTCAATATCGTGCATTTTTGTTACATAATGTCGAATTCTGATTTATAAGGTATGGTCTGCGGGAAAAAGTTCCATTAACCATATAGGCGAGGGGGGCAGATTTTAAACAGATCTAGGTGTAGTCATAATTAAGATCAAACAGACGATCAGCACAGCACTGCGCAGTTATCGCAGCAGACAAGGGCTGTCCCAAGAAGAGGCCGCCTTTCAGTGCGGGATCAGTGTGCGGACTTTCGGCAACCTAGAGAGAGAGGGAAATTTTGAGATCGATACCCTGCAGAAGGTCGTCGATGGCCTGGGACTGACGCGCGACGATTTTTTGCCGGCCGATCGATCACCAGAAGAAGCCAAAGCCTAGCGTGTACAACAACGTCCTGGGAGGAGGTGAGCGTCCTATGAAGCTTACGCTGGCCCAGCTGTTTTATAGTTTCAGCGCAGTGTGCCACCGTCTGGATCCGTCCCTTCCGCTATTTGGTCAAGAAGAGGACATCTGGCTGGGCAACGAAACACTGCAGCAAAAGATGAACGCCTTGGCTCTCCGTGAGCTGGAACACTACCGCGTGCTCATCCAGGCGCAAGGTCCCAAGCGGCAGACACTGCAGGCGGAGCTCCTTGATCGATTGTGGCATGAGTACCGCCAGTGGCTGGAATAATATCATGATAAGCGAGGGTCTGCCTTTTTATACCGAAAAAGGCAGACCCTCGCCTGTCATGAGTCACACGTTCACCAAAACCTGAGCAGATCTGGACATTTTCTTGACCATTGGCAGATCATGGCCTGCTATAATAAGCCCATGGTCAGAAGAGACCCCTTGCGGCAAGTCAGGCATCTGCATGGCAGAGCACGGCCCTGTCATGTGGCTGGTTCGAATCCAGCGTGTCGCTTTTTTTCACCAATTCCCTCTTATCGAGCCGAGTCCAGGAGGGGCGGGAAACATTTTTTCTCACCCCCCTTGAGCGCGGCTCTTTTTTGTCTGCAAAATAAAAAAACCACACGTTTGGCGTGCGGCTGGTCTCTTTGGCAAAAAATGCTTGCGTATGGCGGCAAAATAGCTTAAGATAAACACAGAGGATAATTAAATGATTAGAGAGGGGCCGTCACAGCTGCGGGTACAGCTGTGATGGCTGACATGAGGCAACTACGCTTTAAGCCCATCCCCCTCACGCCAACTTCCCTCCCTAGAGTTTCATTATAGCCGCATTCAGCCGGGCTGACAAGGGATTCTTTAGGGAGGGAGCGCAGATTTGACTGGATTGCGCTGGCTGAGGGGGAGACCATAAGACATTGGTCATGCCCTCACTGGCGTTTTTTTATCCTCAAAAGAGCCTAGGCCGGGGCGCGCACCGGCCGGGCTGCCTTTTGAGGTGATAAAGATGCAGGACATGCAGGAAGATGAAGAGATGCAGGCGATCTTAACGCTCATCGGCCGCAACGTAGCGGCCAAGAGACAGGCGCTGGGCCTATCGCAGCGAGAAGTTGCCCAAGCTGCAGGCGTGTCGCGGGACACCCTCAGCTCCATCGAGCAAGGCAAGCACAATTTCCGCTATAAGACCATCGAAGCAATAGCCCAAGCTCTGGATACCACCTTCCCCGAATTGATCAAAGAGCAGCTGCCATAAGTTGGCAGCTGCTCTTTTTTGGCGTTTGAGCAAGCTATTTCACGATCACCGCGGCAGTCTTCTGGCGCGTTCGAGCAGGGCCTGCACATCCAGGCGGCCGCCGCTGAGGACGCGGCCCGTGAGCTGGGGGGCTGGGGAGGCGGTAGAGAGGATGAGCTGCTTGAGCTGCAATGGGGAAAGCCGCGGGCGGTAGGCTTTGAGCAGGGCGGCGGCACCAGCCACGTGGGGGGCGGCCATGGAGGTGCCATTGAGCGGCGTGTAGTCATTGGCCAAGCCGAGACTCAGGATGCTCACGCCAGGGGCGGCAATATCGACGCTCTCAGCACCGTAATTGGAGAAGCGAGCCAGGCTGTCATCGGGCGCTGAGGCGGCGACGGAGAGGATATTGGGGCTGTCGTAGGAAGCGGGGTAAACGGGATCTTGGTCGTTATCCGTGCCGTCGTTGCCCGCAGAGGCGATGAAGAGGCCGCGATAATGCTTGATGGCATGGTGCAGGGCTTCTGAATAGCCGCGTCCGCCCCAGCTGGCGTTCAAGATAGGGATGCCGAACTGATTGGCAAAGGCAATAGCAGCGATCGCGGAGGCGACGTCCAAGCCGAATCTCATGGAGACGATGCTGACCCGCCAGCACACGCCGGTGACGCCGAGGCGATTGTTGCCTACAGCACCGATGGTGCCGGCGACGTGGGTGCCGTGGCCGTCAGGATCCAGGGAATCGCTGTTGTTCTCGGCAAAATTCCAGCCGTTGAATAAGCGCCGGCTGGGGAGAGACCACATATTTTGATGGATATCAGGATGGAAATGATCGACGCCGCTGTCGATCACCCCCACAGCGATGCGGCTGCTGCCGACGGTTCGTCGCCAAGCCAGAGGCGCGCCGATCCGTGGCAGGCCCCAGAGGTCGGGATAGAGCGGGTCATTGGGCAGCACATGGAGCTCCTCCAGATGATCTGGCTCCGCATAGAGCACGTAGGGATTGGCTGTCAGCGCGTCTACAGCTTCCAGCACCGCCTGGGCGCTGCTGTCTTTCAGATGGACGAGCAGGATATCGCCGGCTTCAGCACTGGGCGCCGAAAAAATGACTTCGACACGGCCGTGCTCGATGCCGTCCAAAATGGGACTGACATCGTAGATCGGTCCGTTTGCCGGAAAATTTTTGCGCAAGGTGACGATCACCTTGCCCGCAGCGTAAGGTGTATTCGCATAAGCTTCATTCAAGACACATACCCCCTTATTGTACTGACAGCATATGCCGAGAGCGGGCGGAGGGTTCCCGAATGATCTGGGGCCAATGCTTTGCTTCGGGCATATGCTATCTTAAGTTACAGGGGGAGGTGATAGAAATGATCATGCAGGCTCGAGTGATCAGTGTGCAGTGGAACCAGCTGTTGGTGTGGGATCTCCGCACCCGCCAGCAGGTCCTCGTCAATACACGCAGCGTTCAAAGATTCCGCCCGGGGCAAGTCGTGCGCATCCGCTATAATGGCGTCATGACCAACAGCATCCCGCCGCAGATCACAGCGATCTGGATCTTTGCTCTGCCTTGGCTGGGCTGAGGCTCGGAGGAGGAAATACCGTTCAAATGAAGAAAATAAAAATTAGAAAAATAAAAGTTTGCTTTAAGTAAAGAAGTATGGTATAATAAATAAAACGGTGTT
>CABVBB010000211.1 GCA_902496505.1 uncultured Peptococcaceae bacterium | reverse complement strand
GCAGTTCCAGTCTGGGATCTCCCACAGCTCGATGCCCCAAGCCTTGCAGACCGCCTTCGTGGACAGATTGAACTCGATCCCTGTCGAATCCAGCGAACATCCTGGATAATAAGCGTATTTCAGCATCAGGCTTTCCCTCCTTCTTTTTGCACCTTGGCCACTTCTTCCGCCTGCATACGGCTGGCAGCGGCAAAGATATGATCGATCTCTGCCCGGGCTTTCGGCCGATATGGTACGAGGTTCAATTTACGCTTGGCCAGATAAGGGATGCCGTAGGAAAAATCCTTGAGCAAATGGCCAGTGGTCACATTGCGCCCTACGATGAGCCCCGGTTCGTACATACGGCCGAAGCCTTTCATCAGACCAATGTAGATATTGTGGAATTTATCGATATCCTTTTCGGTGATGATGCCCCGTTCCTTGGCCATGATGCGCAATGTCTCCATGACCTTGGCGATATCCACCCCTTTGGGGCAGCGGCTGGTGCAGGTATCACACCCCGCGCACAGCCAGATCGCTTTGCTGTGCAGCGCTTCATCGATGAGCCCTAACTGCACCAGGCGCATGACCTGCCTGGGCATGATGTCCATTTGATCAGCCACTGGACAGCCGCCGCTGCACTTGCCGCATTGGTAGCATTTTGCCGCCTCTACCTGTGTCCGGCTGGCTAATTCCCGGGCAAGCGGTTTATTTTGTTCCTGCTGTTGTTCCAATTTCTGCATTTATCTTCCCCCTTTGCCGGAATGTCTGGCAATCGAACGGTCGAGCGCTAATTTTCACAATCTCTATTATACAACAAATCCACGCCGCCCTACTAGAGTTTTTTGCATGAAGACCTTGAAATTGCCGCCTATTTTTCGGCTAGCTGTCGAGCGCTTCTAAGATATTTTGAGCAAACGCCGCGATCTCTTCATGCTCATGCTGCGAAAGCCGCTCAAGATCTGCCTGATGCGCCATGAGCTCCGCGTGCAGCTGGCCAGGCCACGCGGCCGTCGAGGTCTCTCCTGCGGTGCAGAGGGCAAAACCATAAAAGATATCCAGTATCTCCACCTTCACCTCATCGCTGACCGTTTGCAGCGCCTCCCACAAGATAGCAAACGCCGGCAGCGCCGCCGAAGCGACCTGTGCATGCTGATGACACAAGCCGCACCACAGATCATGACTCGCCCGCAGCGCGACTGCCCGCTCCTCAGCCAACAATTCCTCTAAAGAGCGCGCCACCTTGGGCATATAGCCGCGCTCATCGTCTATCGGCACATAATAGGGGATATCCTGCGCAGCATTGCCATAGGCCGTCTCATAACGGCTCCAGTCCACCGCAGCGATCTGCTGCACGATCTGAGCCTTCTCCATGGCCGCACCTCCTCATTTTTGCCCCATCACTTATTCGCCTGTGCAAGCCCCACACCGCTGACAGCACAGTCGTGATATCTACTTACCGTGAACCGAGCCCAAATAAACGTCCTGCGCACGATTTTTGCGGCGCAAATCAGCGCCTGCCGTCAGATCACTGGAATATCCGAACGAAGCTGAGCCTTGATCGCTTCCGTCACCGCTTTGTCCATATTTTTCAAACCGCTCAAAGCATAACTTTTTCCCTGAAATTCGTATTTAGACGCGCCAAAATTGTGGAAGGGCAGCAATTCATATTGGATCTGCCCCCTCCCGGCCGCCGCGTCGTTGATAAAATCGGCGATCGCCTGAATATCACTGAGCATATCGTTAAAGCCCGGAATGACCGGCGTACGTGCAACGATGGGCTTCGTGGGAAAGGCCTGGCACAGTTTAGCAAAGTTTTCCTTGATCAAGCGATTGCTTTGCCCTGTATATTGTTTGTGCTTGTCATCATCCATAGATTTTAGATCAAAATGGATAAAATCCAGCTCTGCAAAAACGGGCTCCGCTTTTTCCCACGGTACACAGCCCGTCATTTCTCTGGCTGACTCTTTATGCCTTCTGGATTTGAGCACCACTGGCAGTGCAGCGGACAGCCTTTAAAAAAGACGATGCTTCTGATGCCCGGCCCATCATGAACACAAAATTTTTGGATATTAAAAATCATTCCCGTTGTCATCATCTCGACTCCCTTTCTCTTCTAAAACAATTGCTGTAGGCTATATATAGCTATTGCTGTGTCTTTAAGGTTATCTTAGCACATCCCTCTGCACTTGAAAAATGCCATAAAGTCAAGGCTTGACCTCAGGCTATACACTTTGTGCATGGCCTCATGACAACAGCGGGCAAAAAAATGCTCAGAGCCCGCTGACTCTAAGCATTTTCATCCCTTATTTTGCTGCCAGGGCACGGCTGGCATCTATCCTTATTGCAGCAGCATCACTGCACCGTTCAAAAGCATCAGCGAGCAGATGATCCGCCACAGCGTCAGGGCATTGATGCGCTCGAACAATTTTTTGCCGATCAAGAGACCGATCACCACACACCACAAGCTGCTCACACCATAGATCATGATCGTCCGATCGACCATACCGCTGGCGGCCCGCAGCAAAAAATCGATGGTGATATTGATGAAGAACAACATTTGCGTCGTTCCCTGGTATTCTTCCTTGGTCTTAGAGATCGTCAAGAAATACATCGCAGCGACCGGGCCGCCCACGCCAAATAAGCCATTGAGCAAACCGCCAAGCCCATTAAAGATCACTGCATTAGCTGTTGTCGCTTTGATCTTGAATTTTTCCTGGCCCCAGGCCAGATACGCTGCCATCAGGATAAAAACGCCTCCCAGCAGCACATTCCAGATGGGATCATCTCCCACATATTTGAGCAGCCGTACGGCCAAAAAATCCGTACAAATGAATACCCCTAGCGCCAGAGGGATCTCGTGCCACACGATATGCTTGCGATAAAGATACGCATTATACGCCAACACACACGCTGTGGTGAAGGACACCAGCGCCAGGGCCTGCGAATACCCAAAGAAATGCGGCAGCACCATCAAGACGATGATCCCAAAAGCAAAACCGCTGATGCCGTGGATCACAGCCCCAACAAAGACGGCTGCCATCACGATCAGCACGATCTGCATATCCATTCCTATTGCCTTCCTTCTGTAAAATTTTTTTCCAGCTGCTTGACAGGCTTTTCTGCAGCTTGCGCCCTTTCCTGATTGCCGCTATACTAAGACTATCATCCAAGCCCGACCAAAAAGGAGGCTGCTTACTTGCGTTTAGAACAATTACAATATTTCTTAGAAATAGCCACATCCGGCTCGATCAGTATCGCTGCTGAAAACCTCTATATCAGCCAATCCGCCTTAAGCCGTTCCATCAAAGGATTAGAGGAAGAACTAGGCGTGCAGCTGTTTTTGCGCGCAGTCGATGGGGTACGTTTGACTGCTGCTGGCGAAAAGCTGCTGCCTTATATGCGCGAGGTGCTCAGCAAAGCCCAAGACCTCAGCCAAGCTGCTCTAACCTTGGCCGCGCCGTCTTCTCCCCAGGCGCTTTCCGGCCAGCTCAATCTCTGCACCATTCCGATCATTGCGGACGCCCTGCTGCTGCCAGCCTTGGAACAGCTTTACCAACAGTTCCCTGCTGTCAAGGTCAATATCCAGCTCTTGGAGGACAACGATCCCTTACGACTCCCTTTTCCCGAAAATGTCGATCTGCTGGTCTGGATGAATGTCGACCACACCTTGGATCAAGCCTTAGCTGAGCTGCCCTTATACTCTGAACCCTTGTTCATGGACAGTTTTTCTGTGGTCGTTGCCAGCACCCACAAGCTGGCCGCCAAAAAAATGATCACCTTAGAAGAAGCTCTGGCCTACAAGCTCGTCTCCCATCACAACGGCCTCGATCCAGACCGTTTTTATGGTCAGCTGGCTGCCTTGGACCACCCTTTAGACGTGATCACGAAGAGCAACAACAGCCGCGTCATCACCCAAGCCTTGCTCAAACAAGACGCCGTCCTTATCTCCAACAACCAAATGATTCGCATGGAATACCGTGATCACCAGGATCTAACAGTCATCCCACTCAAAAACCACAAGGGCCTTTACTTTGCGCTCTATGATCCCCAAGATCCTTACCGGCAAGTGATCAAAGCCTTCATCGAGTCGATCAAGAGCGTTCGGGCAGGTCTTTGAACTGCACACCCAGCACATATGGCCGTCTTGGCTGTCCTGTGCTTTTTTCGTTGTCCTTTGCTGACCAGCGCCTTTTTGTCACCTCCCGCTTGCCTATGGCTCATCTTAGCACAAGTCTCTGCCTTTGAAAAATACCATAAAATCAAGCCCTTCCTGAGCCTTTTGCAATTTTTGCATAGCCCTCTGCTCAAACTTTCGCCCGAAAAGGCGGGGACCATTTGCCAAAGCTGCGCATATACTGACCATAGGCAACCCACTAGAAAAAGAAAGGTGATCTTTTTATGAGCAATCATTACCCCTTCGTGCTGGAGCCTCTGCCTTATGCTTACGACGCTCTGGAACCTTATCTCAGCGCTGAGATCGTCCGCATCCATTACGAACACCACCACCAAAATTATGTCAATAAACTCAATCAAGCACTGGCCCGCTACCCTCATTATCAGACCTGGTATTTGGAAAAGCTTTTGACCCATATCAAAAGCCTGCCCTTTGAGATCCGCACCGCTGTCCAAAACAACGGCGGCGGTGTCTATAACCACAATATCTACTGGAACAGCATGACCCCCTGCGCCAATTATTTCCCCACCGGGTCGCTGGCTAAAGCCATCGATCGCTATTATGGCTCCTTCCCCTTCTTCCAGCAGCAGTTCAAGACCTGCGCGATGGATGTTTTCGGCTCAGGCTGGACGTGGCTGGTCACCGATGCAAGCGGCAATCTGGACATCATCAATACCGCCAACCAAGATACCCCTCTGCCCCAGCACCTCACTCCTCTCATCAATCTGGACATTTGGGAACACGCCTATTATCTCCAGTACACCTATGACCGCAGCACCTACATCGACAACTGGTGGCATTTGGTCGACTGGGCTTATGCAGAAGAGCAATATCAAAGCCTGGAAAAGAAAAACTGCTAAAAAAATCGCTC
>CABVBB010000210.1 GCA_902496505.1 uncultured Peptococcaceae bacterium | reverse complement strand
AGTCATTATGATCGTCATCGCTATCATCATGTTCAAGCCTGCTCAGACCATCAACAGCAAAGATTATTTTGTTTCTGAATATGAAAAAATGGGCAAAATGACCCTCCGCGAAAAGAAGGGTGCAGCCGTCTGCATCTTCCTCTTCATCGTCCTGCTCACGGGCAAATACCACGGCATCGAGCTGGGCTGGTGCTTTGCCGCGATCCCGATGCTGTTGTTCTGCCCTGGTATCGACGTCGGCACCCCAGAAGATCTGCGCCACGCCAATTACGGCTTTATTTTGTTCGTCACCGCCTGCATGGGCATCGGCAGCGTTGCCGGTTACTTAGGCATCGGACAGATCGTCTCCACCATCGCTATCCCGCTTTTGGACGGCCACGGCAGCACCTTTGTCATGATGTTCGTCTGGGTCTTGGTCATGCTGCTCAATTTCCTTTTGACGCCCTTAGCCATCCAGGCAGCCTTCACTGGCCCCTTGGTGGAGATCGTCAGCGAACTGAGCATCAATCCGCAGGCCCTCTATATCTTGATCAAGCACGCCTGCGATCAGGTCATCCTGCCTTATGAATACGCACAGTACCTCATCTATTTCTCCTTTGGTCTGATCCCGCTCAAAGACTTCATGAAGCTGCAAGGGGTCAAGATGATCGTCAGTTTCTTTTTCGTTTTGTTGATCCTCCTGCCCTTCTGGCGAGTGATCGGTTTCTTATTCGTCTAATTCTGCAAGGAGGTCTATACTGATGACTGCAACCATACCTTTTAGCCAAACGCCCCATCTGATCGAGCAGCAATATGCAGCTGAGCAGCAATTTTTGCAGCAGTTTGCTGCGGCCAGCTACACCCCAGAAGCACCGCTCATCATCGTCAACCCTTATCTGATCGCTCCCTTGACTGCATTGGTCATGTTTCGGACAGCCAAAGCGCAGTCTGTCCAGCTCAAAGTCTGCGGCAAAGAACCGGCCGGCGATCTGGAAGTCACCTTCCCCGCTGCTGTGACCCACTACCTGCCTGTCTACGGCTTATATGGCGATTCGGCGAACACGATCGTGCTCACGCTCGCTGATGGCACCCGTTATACCCACACTGTGCAGACCGAGCCTCTGCCCGAATTGGTCAAGCCTGTCACTGCCATAAAGACCAGCGCTGATTATTTCGGCACAGACTTGATGTTTGTCTCGCCGACCTCCAAAGCCTATGCCGCGGGCTATGATTACCGCGGTGACTGCCGCTGGTGCACCAATATCAATCTGACCTTTGCGCTGAAGCGGCTGCAAAACGGCCGGCTGATCTTGGGCACAGAGCGCTTATTCATCGAGCCCTACAGTCCCACAGGGCTTTACGAATTAGGCATGATCGGCAAAATTTACGCGGAGTACCGCCTGCCTGGCGGCTACCATCACGATCAGGTCGAACTGCCTAATGGCGATCTCCTCGTCCTGACCTGTGACCCCAGCCGCGATACGGCGGAAGATATGTGTGTCCTTTTAGAGCGGACCACAGGCAACATCTTGAAAAGCTGGGACTATACCAAACTGCTGCCCGTCTATCCCACCGGCGGCAGCGGCAGCCAGACAGCGCATGACTGGTTCCACAACAATGCCGTTTGGTATGATGAGCGCACCCGCTCCCTTTCTCTCTCCGGCCGCCATCAGGATATCATCATCAATGTTGATTTTGACAAAGGCACGCTCAACTGGATACTGGGCGATCCCGAAAATTGGCCTGAGGAACTGGTCAAGCGCTACTTCTTCACGCCCGTCTCCCCTGGATCTTTTGAATGGCAGTATGAGCAGCACGCCTGCCTCGTGACACCCGAGGGCGATATCATGTGTTTTGACAATGGTCACTACCGCGCCAAAGATCCTGCGCATTACCGGCCAGCCCGCGATAATTATTCCCGCGGCGTGCGCTATAAGATCGATCCCGCGTCAAAAACCATTGAGCAAGTCTGGCAGTATGGCAAAGAGCGGGGCGCAGACTTTTATTCCTGCTATATCTCCAATGTGGACTATTACCGAGACGGCCACTATCTGGTCCATTCCGGCGGCATCGGTCATTTGGGCGATGAGGTGCTGGATACGCCCTGCAGCTTCCTCGAAGGCAAAGAACCCGATCTGCGTCTGACGAGCACCACCGTAGAGATCCAAGACGGACAGGTGATGTACGAAATGCAGCTGCCGGCCAATTATTACCGCGCTCGCCGCCTGCCGTTATACTGTCCCGAAGATCAGCTCACCTTTGGCCAAGGCCAGCTTTTAGGCGGCTTTGGCCCCAGCCAGACCGTGCGGGGCAAGATCGACCCTGCGCGCGCCCAAAGTGCGCCAGCTGCTCTCCTGTGCACGGTCACCGAAGAGATCGATCTGCTGCGCATCAGTGCGTCTTATGGTGAAGGGGATTTCGCCCAGATCATTTTGGTCGACTCACAGTCCCGGCAATATCTCTTCCCCGTTCAGACGACCAGCCGCAATTTCACTGCCATGTGTGTGGGCACCTTCCAAAAAAACGACAAGATCGTTGAAAAAGTCATCAGCAAAGAGGGCTTGCCTGCTGAAAGCTATCACCTCTATATTCAGCAGGAAGATATCCTTTACGACACCCACTGCACAGTCAGTTTCTAAGAAATAAATGAGCCTGCCAAAAAGACGCCTCGCAGATAGCTGCAAAGGCGTCTTTTTGGGGTTCTTTTATTCAGTTTGATTAAAATAACGATTGATGCAGTCGCATAATTCCTGATAGATAAGACCTTCTGTAGGCGCCCAACGGTCGCGCTGCGCGACGAGAGAGGCAATGATGATCTTGCGCTTGAGTTTTTCTTCGGTATTGAGCGGGATGATGCTGCCTGTCTGAATATAGATGTCATCTGCTACGGCCCACTTCGACATGATGGCCACGGAATTGGTCTGCTTGATCAAGGCTTTTTTCAAATATTCGCCGTCGTCAAAAACCTCGCCGGGCAGGATGCCCTCTGGCAGGCAGCCGCCGAAATATTCTTTCAGCGGCCAACGGTTGGTGTTGATGGGGTATCCGGCCAGATCCTCTACGGTAACGCACGCCATTTCGGTCAGGGGATGGCCTTTGACTGCATAGAGGCACAGCTCATCCTCCGCGATCTCCCCATAAAGCAAGCCGGCATCTTCGGCTGCTTTGCGGATGCGTGGTTCGTCGATGGCCCAAAAATCGATGATGGCCACATCGGCCTCTGCCTGTGCCAGCCTATGGATGCTCTGCAAAACGCCGCTGTCAAAGAGCTCCAAATGCAGCTTGGGGTATTTTTTCCGAAAATAAGAGACCAAATAATAACCGGCGTCGCTGGAGGAAAAGACCGGCAGCAAAACAGTGAGCTTCCCCTCCATATCCTTATCCGACAATTTGTTGATCTCCTTTAGTTCTTCTACCATCTGCAAGATCGCGCCCGCTCTTTCCAACACGATCTGTCCTATGAGGGTAGGGGTCATGCCCTGCTTGCCTCGGATAAAGATCGGTACGCCGATCTCCTGCTCCAAATTGTTCAGTGCCACGCTGAGGGACGGCTGGGACACGTACAGCTCTCTGGCTGCTTTGGACATGGACTGCTGGCGTTCGATCTCTTTGATATAGATCAGCTGATCCAAACGCATAGGTGATCCTCTCCTTTCATTTTAAACCTTTCACAAAGCAAACGATGCGCACT
Organism: uncultured Peptococcaceae bacterium; assembly: GCA_902496505.1. Lineage (GTDB taxonomy): Bacteria > Bacillota > Peptococcia > Peptococcales > Peptococcaceae > CABVBB01. The sequence continues at coordinate 1,361 of CABVBB010000210.1, read as the reverse complement.
ATGATTATACTCGAGCAGACTTATGTACGTCAAAAGACCCTGCTGTTTGGTCAGCAAGGGTCTTTTGGAGCAGCGCCTGACTAGTTCCCCATAAAGAACATGCCTAGTGGATAGGCGACGAACATCATGACAATATAACCCATGATACAGGTCGCTATGGTATAGGTGAAGTGGCGCTGCTTATTGCCGGCACCGAATTCATGCGAGAAGAGCAAAGCGGCAGTCGGTGAACCAGACGGCAGGATCAAGGCAAAGTTGACGGCGAAGCACAACAGAGACACCGTAGTGATCAAAGCGATCGGTTCTACCGCATTGAAGGCAATGGCTAAAGGCGTGAAGACAAAGGCCACGACCATGTTGTTGGATACGTTGGTCAAAAGGATCGCCAAGAGGACAAAGAGCGCTGAGAAGACGAACGCGCTTCTGCCGGAGAAGACCGGCTGCAGCACACTCATCAGATACGCTTTCAGACCAGTATCATCGCTGAGCAGGACGTTGGACACGCTCATAGCGACTGCGATCATGAACATCATACCCCAAGGCACCGTGTGGACGACCTGTTGGAAATCACCGATCGGCTTGCCGTCGATATGGATGATATGGCATAAGCAGAAGATGATCATGGCCACACCGGCTACGCCGATACTGGAGTATTTCAGATACAGCCAGCTGGTCTTCGGCAAGTACGGAGCAAAGGTCAGCGCCACCAGATAGGTCATGAAGACAGCGATCAGGGCGATCTGCTGCTTGGTCATAGGCCCTAAGTCCTTTTGCAGCACAGCCGGGTCAAAGGTTTTGAGCGGGGTGACGTCGCAGCGGAAAACGAAGCGCATCATCAGCACGAACAAAATGAGCATTGCCAAGGCAGTGGGGAAGGACATCAGCATGAAGGAGAGAAAATCGATGCCTGTTACGCCAGCTTTGGTCAGGATGTTGATCAGATACAGCATCAGTCCGCGGAAGGGGATCAGACAGCCGGCGATAGCGCCGAAGTAGACTACGCCGACAGCCATCAGGTGCAGCCAGCTGTCACCGTTTTTAAAGCCCGCCACATCACGTACAGACACCAAGATCTGCAGGCAGAGCAAGACGCCCAGCAGAGAATTGGTCAAAGTAACGATAATGATCAAAACGACTAAAAAGCCGAAGGAAAAGACCCACGGACGCCCTTTCAAAATTTTGAAGGACATCATGCCGCTGACGATATGATCCGTCACGCCGCATTGGCCCATCAGCCCTAAGATCGCCATCATCAAAATGGCCTGCCAGAACGTATCATTACCTAAAGACATGGAGATCGCTCCGGCGATATTGGTATAACCGATAAACGCATACATCATGATTGCAAAAATACTGGGCCA
>CABVBB010000209.1 GCA_902496505.1 uncultured Peptococcaceae bacterium | reverse complement strand
GGCCCGGGACAAGCGAAGCGCCGGAGCAGTTCATCCAGATAGCGCGCCCATGCTTCATAATCGGTATCGGTCATCAGCCCGTCATAAAGGGCGGCCAAATTTTCGTACGCCATCGTTAGTCCTCAAGAAATTGGGCTGGATCCACATCTTTGGCATCGCCCCATAATTTTTCCAAATTGTAATACTCACGGTCTTCTGGCTGGAAGATCTGGACGACGACGCTGCTGTAATCCAGCAAGATCCAGCTGCCGGTCTGGAAGCCTTCCCGACGCAGGACCTGCTCGCCTAGATTTTCTTCGACTTTGAGTTCGATAAAATCAGCGATGGCGCGGGTCTGCGGACGGCTGGCGCCGGTGCAGATGACGAAGAAATCGGCGATGCCGGTCTTCTCGTGGATATCCAGCACCTTGATATCTTTGCCTTTCTTTTCATCGATGTCTCTGACGATCTCTCTTACTAAATCAATAGACTCCATATGGTTATATCCTCCTAATTACAATGCTTGATATTGACTTCTTCTAACATGTGGTTGCGGGCGGCTATGGACAGCGGGTGGATGAACGCGCCCGACTGCAGCAAAAACATGATGGTGTGATCCAGTCCTGCCAGCACGCCGTAATCCAAATTTTGATAGCTCATGGTGCGCAGTTTATCCACGCCGGGAAAATCGCGGCCCGGCTCGATATAGTCTGCGATATAAATGATCTTATCCAGCTTGCTCATCTTGGGGTGGCCAGTCGTATGATAGCGGATGGCCTGCAAAATAGCTTCATCGGTGATAAGGCCTTCTTTTTTCAGCAGAAAAGCGCCTGCCACGCCGTGCAGAAGATCGGGATTGATGACCTCTGCATGGTCGGAGATCAGATCGTTTTCCTGGGCGATGGTCAAAAGCTCCGTCGGCGACAGATCGCGGGCATAATCATGCATCAGTCCCGCCATATACGCCTGATCGGCATCGCTCTCATACATTTTGGCCAATTTGGCCGCGGTCTGCGCCACGCTCACAGTGTGGGTGTAACGCTTGGCGGTCAGCCGTTTTTTGAGCAGTTCTTTGTACCCTTCTGTTTGATCCATATGATTACCCTCTATATAAATGATTGGCTTGGATATACTCTGCTACTTTCTGGGGCACCCACTGCTGCCAGATGGCGCCCTGCGCAATAGCTTCTCTCAGCTTGGTGGCCGAAATATCCACTTCATCTTTTTCCAGCAGCAAGAGCCCCATTTGCCGCCTGCGTGCCTCAGCCGCCAGTTCTTCCGGCGCTTCAAAGGCAAAGCCCGGCCGCGTGGTCACCACCAGCGTGCACAGATCCAATATCTCCTGCCAGCGGTACCAATGGGTGAAACCCTCCAGCGCATCAGCGCCAGTCAAAAAAAACAGTTCGCACTGCGGCGCGTGAGTCTTGATCGATCGCAGCGTATCATAGGTATAGGATTTGCCCGAACGCTTGGCCTCCAGATCGCTCAGCCAAAAATGCGGCCGGCCGGCGATCGCCAGCTGGACCATTGTATAGCGCTGGGCAAAGGGGGTGATGGCGCGGCCGTCTTTGTGCGGCGGTGTGGGCGCGGGGATGAACAAAAGCTCATCCAGCTCCAATTCCTGCATAGCCGCCTCAGCTAAAGCCAAGTGCCCATTGTGCACGGGGTCGAACGTCCCGCCCAAGATCCCCAGCTTACAGTCTTTCAGCAAACGTGCTCCCTACTTTCTGATCTGGCCTTGGCCCATAATGATATATTTGTAGCTGGTCAATTCCTTGAGCCCCATAGGGCCTCTGGCGTGCAGCTTCTGCGTGCTGATGCCGATCTCCGCGCCAAAGCCGAATTGGAAGCCGTCGCTGAAGCGGCTGGACGCATTGACATAGACGCAGGCTGCATCCACCATCTGCAAAAATTTCTGTGCGTGATCGTACTGATTGGTGACGATGACTTCGGAATGCTTGGTGCTGTAGCGGCGGATGTGGGCCAGCGCCTCATCCAGGTCCTTGACCACCTTGACTGCTAAAACGAGCGCGTGGAATTCGGTAGCATAGTCTTCTTCGGTAGCAAGCTTGCTCTCGGCGATCATGGCCTGGGCCTCACCAGAACAGCGCAGTTCCACGCCGGCTGCCAATAGTTTGGCTGCTGCTTTGGGCAGAAATTCCGGCGCGATAGCCTCGTGCACCAAAAGTGTCTCTGTAGCGTTGCAGACGCCGGGGCGCTGCACCTTGCCGTTGATGATGATATCCACGGCCATATCGATGTCCGCGCTCTCATCCACATAGACGTGGCAGTTGCCCACGCCGGTCTCGATGACGGGCACAGTGGCATTTTCCACCACACTCTGGATCAAGCCTGCGCCGCCGCGGGGGATGAGCACATCCAAATAGCGGTTGAGCTTGAGCATGGCGTTGGCCGTCTCGCGGCTGGTATCCTCCACCAATTGCAGCGCGCCTTTAGGCAGCCCCGCTCCCTCAGCTGCCTGCTGCAAGACGCCCATAATGGCTTTATTGGACATAATGGCGTCTGAACTGCCCCGCAAAAAGGCCGCATTGCCTGATTTCAGGCAAAGACCGCAGGCATCAGCAGTCACATTAGGCCGCGCTTCGTAGATGATGCCGACGACGCCCAGCGGCACCCGCATTTTGCCGATCTGGAGATCGGCTTCATTGCGCCACATCTCATCCACATGGCCGATGGGATCGTCCAGATCCACCAGCGCCCGCAGACCCTGCGCCATATCGGACACGCGCCCTTCATTCAAAAGCAGCCGATCGAGAAAAGACTCAGGCATTCCCTTGGCCGCTGCTATAGCCATATCCTGCTGATTAGCGGCCAATATCTCCGCACAGTGTGCCTCCAGACCGTCAGCCATAGCCAACAGCGCCCGGTTCTTTTCCTCGGTGGTCAATTGCCCCAGCACATAGCTGGCTTCCTTGGCTAATACGCCCATTTGCTCCAGTTCACCCATTAGTATCCCTCCATTTTCATTCTATAACCGCAGGCTGAGGTTGTCGCGATGAATGGCTTCATCGTAATCCTTGTAGCCCAAGATACCACAGATATCCTTACATTTAACGCCCTTGATGCGCGAAAGCTCCACCTGGTCGTAATTGGTGATGCCGCGGGCAAATTCCCGTCCCTGGCTGTCCAGGATGCTCACTACCTCGCCGCTGTGAAAATTGCCGCTCACGGCGATGATGCCGCTGGGCAAAAGGCTCTTGCCCTTCTCGATCAGAGCGGTCTTGGCCCCGTCATCCACAGTGATGGCGCCCTCGACTTTGGAGCCAAAGGCGATCCAGCTTTTACGCAGATGGGGCTTGAGTTCGCGGGCCAAAAACAGCGTGCCTAATGCTTCGCCGTGGATCAGCCGCCGGACGATGCCATCCTCTGCACCGTTGGCGATGAGCATGGGAATGCCTGCATTAGTCGCGATCTTGGCCGCGCCGATCTTGGTCGCCATGCCGCCGGAGCCGAATTTGCTGCCCACATCGCCTGCCGCGCCCTCTACTGAAGCGTCGATGGCCGGCACCACACCGATCAGTTCCGCGTCAGGATGTTTGCGCGGATCAGCGGTATAGAGCCCGTCGATATCGGATAACAAGATCAAGAGATCAGCATCCACCAAGGTGGCCACCAAAGCCGCCAGCGTATCATTGTCGCCGAAGCGGATCTCCTCTACAGCCACTGTATCGTTTTCATTGATGATGGGGATGACGCCCAGCTGCAAGAGCGTGACCAGCGTATTGCGGGCGTTGAGGAACCGCCTGCGGTCATCCATATCCGACTTGGTCAGCAAAAGCTGTGCCACGGTCTGACCGTATTCGCTGAAAAGTTTTTCATAGAGCTGCATCAAGATCCCCTGGCCAATAGCGGCCACAGCCTGCTTCTCGGGAATGGTCTTAGGACGTTTGTCCAGATTCATCTTGCCCATGCCAGCGCCGATCGCGCCGGAGGAGACCAGCACCACTTCCTTGCCCTGATAGCGCAGGTCCGTGAGCTGCCGGACCAAATGCTCGATATGCTCCAAATTCAATTTGCCTGTGCTGTGGGTCAGCGTACTGGTCCCTACCTTGACCACGATGCGCTGAGCCTTCTCTACCAATGACTGATACGCTTCTCTTTCCATTCCTGAACACCTCTATGGCGATGGTTATTATTTCGGTAAAACGATGGTCGGTTTTTCCGGATGCGGCCGATAAAGCAATACATTGCGGCCGATGATCTGCACCACTTCCGCGCCGCTGGCTTCGGCCAAAGCCTCTGCCACCTCGCCAAGCTCATCCAAACAATTTTTGAGCACCTTGACCTTGACCAATTCTCTGGCCGTGAGCGCCTCATTCAAAGAAAAGATGACACTCTCATTCACACTGTTCTTGCCCACTTGGACGATGGCATCCATGGTGCTTGCCATGCCCCGCAAATATCTTTTCTGCTTTCCTGTCAACAAAATAAAAAACCTCCCAAAATGTTGGCCCCGCTGAATGCGCGGCATATATGTTGTATTGTACCATTTAACTGTTCAAAAAACCAGAGTCCCAGCCAGATTTGTTCAGCAAACCCTTGGCAAACTTTCTCCCCCGCTTATCCCAGTCCTCACGAAAAAATAACGAAAAAATGACAATTTGGGCTGGAAATTTTCTGTGAAACCTTGTATACTAAAGGTAATCGTTACTATTTTGTTACTTTTACGCTATGCTACCAGATATTGCTCGTCATAGCATGGACAGCAAGATACATAAGCGATCGAAAAAACCACCACTATCCAGAAAGGGCTGATACGATGCCATCTTCTTTTGGCAAAAAAACCATTTCCACCGTCATCATCAGTATGCTGTTGATCCCAGGCGCTGCTCTGGCCAGCACCCCGATCAACATGAATCTCAATAACAATCCTCTGCTTTTGGCCCGCATCTCCGACACCGAGACAGCCAAAGTCCTGCCGCAGAGCGCAGACGTCACCATCGGCAGCAAGACCGTCACGGTGCAGTATGCGCTGGTGCCCAAAAACGCCGGACTCACCGCCGATCTGGCTATCGCGCAGAATGCCGTCGGCCAGAC
>CABVBB010000208.1 GCA_902496505.1 uncultured Peptococcaceae bacterium | reverse complement strand
AAACTTATTTGCTCTGAACATGGCGACAGATATTTCACACAAAAAATAACAGATCTATGCTACAAGCAAATAAAACAAAAAGCCCATTTTTCTTTTCCTAAGTTATCCGAAATACAGCGAGAATGGGTATATTACTATGTAGCTCATGGCTGTAGTGGCGTGTTAGGATGTTGGATAAAAAGTGGCATGACTGAACCGCCAGAAAAAGTTTCCGCTTTTATGGATAAACTGTTACAAAATACAATTCAATCTCTATAAGTATCCCTTTCCTATGCTTCATTCGCAAGCATGTGAGGATAACGGAACTGATACCCGCTGTCGTTAAGGCGTTTATCAAGAAAAGTATCGTCCCTGCACCCGAAAAGTAAACGGCAAGCGTTGTCAGCAAGTGGATATCGTCTTTAATTTTGTGGGAGACATTCATTTTTCAACCGAACTGCAGATAAAGGACACAGAAAAAGGAGGCAGCCTATACGAGCGCTGCCTCCTTTTTCGTCTTTATTCTTCTGCTGGTTCTTCGTGCTCATACCAAAACGGCTCATCTTTACTGAACCATAAATGGCCTGTGACAAAATCGCCGCCGTCCATAGTGTAATAGATCTCTGTGATCTCGGGAATATTGGCTGTGATCGACTGCGCCAGATCGCCAAAGTAGTTACCCTCACTGCCGCTGCCTAAGCCCAGAGATTCAACGTCAGCTGCCTTAAAATCGATATAGAGCTTATCGTGCCCCGCCTGACTGCCAGCAGTGCGCTTGACCTCATTGATCTCTACAGCCTTGCCGTAAACACCTTCCATGACCTGTGTCTGATAAGCCTTGATGATGTTTTCCGGCGTCACGCTCTCGCCAGAAGCCAATTCACAGATCGTAACATACTGCTGATCATCTTCTGCGTCGTAAGCGTACAACTCTACCTGCGGACCGCTTTGATAAGTATCCTCTTCTTCAGTAGAGGCTGCGGGTGTCTCTTCCTGCTTAGGGGTATTTTGAGTGCAGCCGGACAAAAGCCCCAGCATCACGAGAAACATCAGCCCCATCGTTACATATTTTTTCATGATTGCCACCTCGATTGTCATGACGTCTTTTTCAGTATGAAAGATTATGATTATAATGTCAAGTCTTGACAGACATTTTCTTCCGTATTCCAAGCCCATATGAGCATAAAAAAATACTCAGGCTTGCGCCTGAGTACAAAAAGTGGAGGAGATACCGTATGACCACTCGATCATACAGCATCAAGATAAGAGGAGTTGTTCATTAGTAAGTATGACCCATCTCCCAATAATTATACCTTTTTCCAACCGCATTTTGCAAAAAAAGGCTCCAACTGTTTGTACAACCGTACGGACAAGCGTTTCATCGAGATGCGGTAGGCGACTTTTTGATGGCTGTGCAGCACCAGATAATTGCCTTTGACCTCGACTGTCAGGTCTTCATTGGCCATCTCGATCCAGTCTTTGCTCAAAAGCAGCTTGACCGCCACACAGTCCGGCCGGATCTCGATCTTTTCTGGATAGATATTATTGAGCCAATAGCCTATGAGCACCAAAACGATAGAGAGCATCCGATAGGGCGCCAAAGCTGGCAGCAGAAAGCTGCACAGCAGCGGCACCCCCAGAAAAAAGCCAAATTTGGCGCCTAAGATCGCCTCTTGATTGATTCGGTACAACGTACTCACCACTATTCCAATGTGATGCGGCCTAACTTGCCATTACGAAATTCAGTGATCAGGATGCGGGCCGTCTTGGTATAATCGATGGCACCGCCCTTGAGCAGAAAGCCGCGATTAGCACCGATAGCTTCCATGATGGCCGCCCCGTCCCCGCTCAGCTGCTCGTCTGTCAGCTTATAACGTTCTGCTAAGACGCGCGGATACTGCTTTTGCAGAAAGACGATCAATTGGTAGGCCACATCATCTAAACTGAACACCTCATCACTGATCGCACCGGAAGCTGCCAAACGAAAGCCGACCACTTCATCGTCAAATTTTGGCCACAAGATGCCTGGCGTATCCAAAAGCTCGATATCATCCTCCAAACGGATCCACTGCGTACCGCGGGTCACCCCAGGCTTGTCCCCCGTTTTGGCGGATTTTTTGCCCACTAGGATGTTGATGAAGGTACTTTTGCCCACATTGGGGATACCGACTACCATACAGCGGATGGCCTGCCGCTTGATGCCTTTTTTCTCCATACGGGCACGCTTCTCGGCAGTCAGCGTCTTCAGCGCATCTTTGAGCTGATTGATCAAAACCTTCTTGCCCACCGTTGCATTGAAAGCGATGGCACGGCATTGCTGCTGCTCGTTAAAATAATTTATCCAATACTTGGTACGCTGCGGATCGGCCAGATCCTCCTTGTTCAAAATGACGATGCGCGGCTTTCTCTCTGCCACCAGCTCATCGATCAACGGATTACGGCTGCTTAGAGGCAGGCGGGCATCGACCAATTCGATGACCACATCGACCAATTTCAGCTGCTCCTGGATCAAACGCCGGGTCTTGGCCATATGTCCCGGAAACCATTGTACTTGTGTCATCATAACCCTCCCATATGTCCGACCGGCCAATAGATGCACTGGCCTTTACCAACGATCAGACTCTGGTCTACAAATCCCCAGGAACGACTGTCGCTGCTGTTTTGTCTATTATCTCCACACATAAAGTAACTATTCTCCGGCACCTCGATCGGCCCAAAATCCACTGTAATGGTGCCCTCTGGCAGATAAGGCTCTTCTACCGCCTCGCCGTTGATGTAGAGCGTGTTGTCCTGAAAAGCCACGGTTTCACCCGGCAGGCCAATGACCCGCTTGATATAATCCACTTTTTCGTTGTTGGGATATTTGAAGACGACCACATCGCCGCGGGCTGGTCCATCGAACCAATAACTGAAGCGCGTAACGACGACCCGGTCGCCGACCTCTATCGTCGGCACCATGGAGGGCGAAGGGATCCGGAAAATATCCACGACGAAGCTTCTGATCACAAAGGTGATGACCAAGGCGATAACGACTGCTTCTACGATCTCACGAATAGCTGATTTCTCCTTTTTTTCTTTTGCTGCTGGCTTAACTGCTGATTCCTTCACTGCTTGATTATTCTCTTCCATAGATCGATGTCCTTCTTTCTACAACCAAGTGAGGTGTTTGATCGGCCAATAAATGGCCACTCCTTTACCGATGATCTGCTCTTTGCTGACAAAGCCCCAGGAGCGGCTGTCGTAGCTGCGCTGCCTGTTGTCACCACACATAAAATACATCTCTTCTGGTACGGTGATGGGCCCATAGTCCGCAGTAAAGACCTCATCGGATAAATAATCTTCCTGCACCTGCTCACCATTGATATAAAGCACATTATCTTTAAATTCGATCGTATCGCCCGGAACTCCTATCAGCCGCTTGATCAAATTTTTGTTTTTCTCCACTGGCGATTCAAAGACCATGATCTCACCGCGCTCCGGTTCTCTCAGCCAATAGTTGAATTTCGTCACCACCACATGGTCTTTGACCATGATCGTCGGCACCATGGATTCGCTGGGGACCCAATACATTTCTACGATGAAAGCCTTGAGCACGATGGCCATCACCACAGCAATGACGATCACTTCCAACGCCTCCCAAATAAACGGTTTTTTCCGGCGTTTCTTGGTACGCTTGGGCGTTTCGATCGCGCTGGCATTGACACGCTCACTGATCTCCCGCACCGATAGCATCGTATTATCCTGCTCTGTCATGATGTCCTCCCTTTTTTCCGACTTGGTTATGTATCCTGCGCCTAATTCTATATGTTACCACGAAATGCCCACAAAAAAAAGGCTGAATTGCATCAGCCTTTTTGCATTCTTATCTGCGGACTTCCTTGATTCTAGCTGCTTTACCGAAACGATCTCTCATGTAGTACAGCTTAGCACGTCTGACTCTACCTTGACGTACAACGACGATTTTGTCAACACGTGGGGAATGTAATGGGAAGCATCTTTCTACTGCTACGCCATATGCTACACGGCGAACGGTAAAGGTTTCGCTCAAGCCACCGCCACGACGTTTGATGACAACGCCTTCAAATGCCTGAATTCTCTCTCTGGTACCCTCGACGACTTTTACATCGACACGAACGGTGTCACCAGGTCTGAAATCAGGAATATCTGTTTTCAATTGTTCTTGCTCAAGTGTTTTAATGATATCCATTGGTGTTTCCTCCTCCCTCTCTAGACGTTCTTATTTTACCTCTCATATAAAACAGCGGACCGTCCTTCTCACAACGTGAATGATTATACCATATTCTTAAAATGAATACAAGCCTTTTTAATAAATTTCTCCCAATAAACGGTCGATCGTGATTGCAGCTGCACTGCGCACAGAAAGGTGATTGTAGCTGCCCCGACCCAGGATCGGCGGCAGGCAGTGATCCGCCCTTTCCATGATCTCACGGCTGATGCCCCAGCCTGTACCAAAGAGCAAAAGATACGCCGCTTCATCCTCAGCCCGCAGCAGACGCCGCATCGCTTCATAAGTGATCATTTCCGACTGCGGCTTAGCATCTGTAACGACCACATAGACCTGTTCACTGGTTTTCTGGATGCTCTCCAGGGCGTGTTCCAAAGTATCGATGAGCACCAGCCGTTTAAACGCCTGATACCGATCAGCATTATACTCTTTTCCCTCTTCGGTACGCCAAAAGCTCAGCACCGATTCTGCCAGCTGCCGCTGACTGTCATCCGGCTGAATGACAAAATAGCCATCCAGCTCATACGTCGCCGCTACACGGGCTATATCGTGCAGATCGAGATTGGTGATAGACGTGGTGATCGTCTCCATCCGGCGATTATACACTGGATAGTGCAAAAGTCCCACATAGACCTTACTCATGGCCATCCGCCTCATTCTGGAGCTCCTCCAGCACCTCTGCGAACAACTTCTTTTCCTCTGCTGACATCTGGTAGTTTTCCAAAAGATCCGGCCGTCTGAGCAAGGTGCGCCGCAGAGATTCCTTTTTCCGCCACAAGCGGATCTTTTCATGATGGCCTGACATCAAGACC
>CABVBB010000207.1 GCA_902496505.1 uncultured Peptococcaceae bacterium | reverse complement strand
AAAGCCATTGTAAATGATAGCGCCGCTGTAGAACGGAAAACATTGACCGCCCTGTACCACGATAGGGCAGATGGCACAGCAGATGTACTGTACCCACGCTGATTTGCGGTCATGTCCCATAGCATCCGCCAGCGCGTAAACAAAGCCCCAAATGATAAAAAATCCTGCAAAACCGATGCCGCACAATCCCAAGATGACCGCAATCAAAAAGACCATCAGCACGATACGGAAAGGCTTGCCGATCATCATCTTCCGCGAGATGACCCAATGGGCGATGTATTCCGCTGCCCGCGAATCTACAAATACACCAACGATCAAATAACAGGCAAACATCATCGGGATCATATAATAGCTAAAACCAACGGTCAAACTCTCGGCCACACTGCTGTAGCCGATCCATCCCAGCGCCAGCAGCGCAAAAAAGCTGGGCCAGATCATCTCAAAAAAGATCCAGCCAAAGATCGTCGCCACAAAGACGCCCAAGACCTTCATACCCATTGGCGTGACTTGACCAAAAGTCGGCAGACAGCCGATGCCGAAAAGCAAGATCAAATAAACGGCCACTTTGGCGTAAAAGGCAGTGTTGCTTTTTCGTGGGGATAGATTGATTTCTGTTGCCATGATTGTCTCCTCCATTCAACTACTGGGTAAGCAGTAACGAAAAGAGTGCCAGCCGACGCTCTATGACTATAATATATATTAATTTTGTTGATTTGAATAACAGATCAATCACTACCAAAATCCGTTTGCCACAAATTTTTTAGATATCTTACACAGCCTGTGCTATACTCAGGATAACCAATGCTGTCCTACAAAGGAGGTCCATCATGCGTATCGAGCATCTGTATTATTTTGTCAAGGCGGCAGAGCGCCAGTCGCTCACCGTCGCCGCATCTGAGCTCTTTGTCTCCCAGCAGGCGCTGAGCACAGCCATCAAAAATTTAGAAAACGAATTTCAGACACAGCTCTTGGTCCGCCATCGCCGCGGCGTCACCCTGACCGATGACGGCCAATATTTTTATACCACAGCGAAAAAGATCCTGGAGCTGTCTGCTGACCTCAGCAAGCATTTTCTCTCCCACGAAACGTATTCCTACGCTACCCTGTCAGTGGCCATCAACAGCCGCGCCAAAGAATTCTTCTTTCCCAGAGTCATCAGCCATTTCTACAAAGAATATCCCCAATTCCAGATCACCTACACCAGCCAGCTCAACCAAGACATCATCACCAGTGTCGCCAGTAAACAGGCTGAGCTGGGCGTGCTGCCCATGGTCTCTGTAGACGGCCAATATCTCACCCAGCTGCCCGAAGAGCTGCACTATGAACCCTTTGCCGCCTCTCCATGCGAACTGGCCACCAGCTATGCAGCACCCTTGGCCTCCTACAAGACCCTCTCCATGTCCACCGTCCTCAAATATCCCATCATTCTCAACATCGAATCCGATGCCCAAAGCGATCTCTTTTACCAATTGATCCGTCACTATACCGATCAGGCGCAGATCATCTATACCGACAGCTACTCTCTCCAAGCACAGATGGTCGCTGACGGCGTCGGCAATATCCTGACCACCCGCCTGACCCACCCGCCCGCTGCCGACAATATGAAACACATTCCCCTGACCAACACCATCCGCCTGACCAATGGCTTTCTCACCAACACCCAGAACATGAGCAATCCCCTGTTAAGCTTCTTCATCGAAAAGTCTCGAGAACTGCTGCCCGCCAGTATGTTCTAGCAAGTGGTACAAAGAAAATTTGTGTCAAACCCATTAACCCCAAGTTTAATCTGATTGTCTCCAGCCCCTCTAAAATATATAGTATAAGTAAAGTTCATCAAATACTCGCTGTCTTTACCGTAAAAGGAGGAGTTTTCATGCAAAACAAAGTTTTAGTCTTGGGCGTTGACGGCTTAGACCCCCGCTTGACCCGCAAATATGTTGACAAAGGCGTCATGCCCAATTTTCAAGCCTTCATCAAACGCGGCTCAGCCCGCGAAGATCTGGTCATGCTGGGCGCAATGCCCACCATCACCCCGCCGATGTGGACCACGCTGGCCACCGGCGCTTACGCTGGCACCCACGGAGTGACCTGCTTCTGGAATCCCCATCCGACCAAACTCGATACCTTAGTGTATTCCTTTGACTCTGCCAACTGCAAAGCTGAGCAGCTGTGGAACGTCTTTGCCGAAGAAGGCCGCAAGACCTTAGTCTGGCATTGGCCCGGTTCCAGCTGGCCGCCAAGCAGTGACAGCCCCAATCTGCACGTTGTAGACGGCACTCAGCCCTCCAATATCAACATCGCTGTGGGCACAGCAGAGTGGGGACAATGGATCGAAGCCTCCACCGCCATCACCGATGTGCATATCGCCGAAAAAGAAGCCGATGAATCCGGTGCTGGCTGCGTCATTTCCGACTTGGAAGTCGAAGATGCCGGCAAACAAAACGGTCTCGATATGTCCCTGAAACAAAAAGTCCTGACCAATATGATCATGAACGAAAACGAAGGCGAATGCGCCGGTGCGGCCAAACCAGAGCTGACTGAAGTCAAGACCACGCTGCCGATCAAAGACGCCAGCGGCTGGGTCAATGCTCCCAGCGGCGCCAAAGAATTCACCATTCCCGTCAGCAACGGTCTGGAACGCCGTCCGGTCTTAGTGCTCCCCAATGCAGACGGTATCTTTGACAAGATCGCCATTTACAGATCTAAGAAAGACGCCGAGCCCATCGTTGTTTTGGATCAGCCGCACACCGTTGTCAACGACATTTTAGACACCGTCTCCAAGGGCGGCAAGAAGATCGACGTTGCCCGTCAGGCGATCCTGATCGAGATCGCACCAGACGGCAGCATGGTCGAAATGTATCTGGGCAACGCGATGGAAGCCGACAACGATATGCTCTTCCATCCCAAATCCCTGCTCACCCAGATCCGCGAAAACGTCGGCCAATTCCGCAGTGTCTCCATGATGATCGGCGACACGCCCAAATGCGCTAATGAGATCTTTGCGCCACTGTGGGAATCCTATTCCGAATGGCAGGCCAACTGCATGAATTACCTCATCGAAGCCAACGGCTATGACGTCATCTTCTCTCATCTGCACAATGTCGACATCGCCGGCCACACCTTCTGGGAATTGGCCAAATACCGTCCACACAAAGAAGCCTACGATGAAAAACTTTACCAAGATGTCATGGAACGCTTCTACGTCGATACCGACCGTTATTTAGGCCGCTTCATGCACTTACTCGATCAAGGCTGGGATATCATCATCACCTCTGACCACGGCCTGGTCTGCGCAGAAGAAAACGAACCAGCCGTTCCTATGGGCGATCCCTTCGGCATCAATATCAAAGTCATGCAGGAATTAGGCTATACCACGCTCAAAAAAGACGCCGACGGCAATGACCTCCGCGAGATCGATTGGAGCAAGACCACGGCCGTTGCCCAGCGCGGCAACCACATCTACATCAACCTCAAAGGCCGCGACGAACACGGCATCGTTGATCTCGCTGACAAATACGAATTGGAACGCAAAATCATCGATGACCTCTACAGCTACCGCTGGAACGGCAAGCGCATCATCGCGCTGGCTGTCCGCGCCAAAGAAGCTGCCCATTTCGGCTTGAACGGCTATAACTGCGGCGACATCATCTATTTCAACGAAGAAGGCTTCAACCGCATCCACGGTGACTCCATCTCCACTTACCAAGGTTATGCTGATACCTCCGTCAGCCCCATTTTCATCGCTGCCGGTCCCAATATCAAGCAAAACTATGTCACTGACCGCGTCATCCGCGAAGTCGACGTCGCCCCCACCGTCGCTGTCTTAGGCGGCGTACGCATGCCCGCTCAGTGCGAAGGCGCTCCCGTTTACCAGATCCTCGAGAAATGATCAACTTTACCTTGCATAAATAAAACTGCCCCGACAGACTCATCACCTTGAGCCTGTCGGGGCAGTTTCATTTTTTTGCTTACCACCGCACTGCCGCGCGGATCTTTGGGATCAACACCGCCGCCAAGACGATCTTCACCACATCGCCCGGCAGAAAAGGCAGCACACATGCTCCCAGCGCTGCGCTCAGCGTATTGTGCGTCACCACCATAAACCAAGCCGATCCCAACGCATAGCATAAGGCCAGTCCCAACACTATGCCCAGCGCCAGCTGCCAAAAACCCTCGCCATAACGTTCCACCCAAAAACCTACCACAACCGCCGCCACAATGTAACCTGCAATATAGCCGCCCGTCGGTCCCAAGATGATGCCAATGCCTCCGCGAAAAAAAGAAAACACCGGCAGACCCACTGCGCCTAAGCACACATACACGACCTGACTCAACGCACCAAAACGCGCGCCCAAAACGCCACCCGCCAAATACACCGCCAAAAGCGCCATATTGATCGGCACCAAAGGCAACGGGATCGCCACCTGCGACAATACCGCCGTCATCGCCGCAAACAATGCACACAAAACCATCCCCTGCGTCCGACTCCTCACACCACTCACCATCATTAAAACAACTCCCTTCATATAGTTAACCATAATTTTAGACGAAGTTGACTATATGAAGTATACCTGATTTTCACCATCTGTCAAGAGGATCATGAAAATATGCCATAAAAAAAACGAGCAGCCCCTGGTCAAAAACCAGCCCGACTGCTCGAACAACAAGAAAACGTGCCACACAAACAACGTCATGCTGACCCAAACGGATTGCCTGACCATGTTTCAATCCACGCACCTGCATGAGGTGCGACCAATTTTAAAATGGTATGGCATCAAACACGTGTAGTTTCAATCCACGCACCCGCGTGGGGTGCGACTCGATAAAGCGGCTCCAACAGAGCCAGGCATTGATGTTTCAATCCACGCACCCGCGTGGGGTGCGACCATTACCCCCACCCCCATGTCATAGATATATGAAATGTTTCAATCCACGCACCCGCGTGGGGTGCGACCCAATATACTGGCAACTATAGGCGGCAAGGTTGAGTTTCAATCCACACACCCGCGTGGGGTGCGACGTCAGGGCAGTGTGGTCACTATTGAGGCGGGA
>CABVBB010000206.1 GCA_902496505.1 uncultured Peptococcaceae bacterium | reverse complement strand
ACATAGTGATTTGATTTTCCGTAGATCTCAATATATGATTTATTTCTGATCTCCAAACCATTTTTCTCATCAAAGGAGTAATCCCAACCAAATTCATCTACCGCATAACGCCAGGTCAGAGGAAAATAGGTGACATCCCGAAAGACCAAGAGAGGATAGTCTTCTTTGCGGTTATCGATAGTTTTGCCATTGACCACAACGTTTGCCGTGGAAACAGCCGCGGTATATTTATTTTTGTTGCCCTCTTTTTTTTCATAGGTACGGAGCTTCTTGGTATTCGTATCTATTTTTTGCACTGTTAAAGTATTGTCAGCCCATTCGGTGCTCAGCCCTAAAAAATTGGCATAATGATAGGTCATGGGAAAATAAGTAATATTATTGTAGACAATGACTGGATAATCTTCGATCGAGGGCTGCAGCTCTATGCCATTGAGTGTGACCGGAAAATTCGGCAGGGTGACGGTCACATTCTGTGCCATAGCCACAGAGGGCAGACCGGTCAGCAAAAAGGTGGACAAGACAGTGGTTGCGAGCAATTTTTTGGTTTTCTTCATCAAAATCTCCTCCTAAAATTTATCATGTTTTAATGACGCTTCATAGCGGTAAAAGTTTCAGCTGTTTTGGCAAAGCGGGGTGTTTTCTAAATAGAGCTTCAGGGTAAAGGTGTTGTCGGTGCAGTCCAGCCATAGTCCGCCGTCATATTTTTGGACGATACGGGCGATAGTAGCCAGGCCAAAACCGTGCAGATCGTCCTGCTTGGCGGTAAGCACAGTGGTGTGATCTTTGATGGGCACTTTTTCTTTGACGGGATTGCGGATCTCGATCAACAAGCGGTCTTCGAGCTGCTTCATCGTCAACAAAATTTCCCGTTTTGGCTCTAACGGTGCCTGGCTGGCGGCGTGGATGGCATTATCCAAGGCATTGCCCAAGAGTACGACCAAGTCCAGCTGATCGATGGGCAGTGTACCATAGAGCGCGATAGCGGGCCGGAGGACAATGTCGGCCTGAGCGGCGTCCGCAGTTTTGACAGTGAGCAGATTGTCCAATGGCAGCAGTCCGGTGTAGGTGGTGATATTGCTGGTGAGCTGCGCCGCTTTTTTCTGCATCTCTGTCAGGGCATAGGTTGTCCTGCCTTCCTGCAGGGCGCCGATCACACCCAGCAGAAAATTTTTCTCATCATGGAGGAGGGTCTTGAGCTGGGTGTCTTTTTGCAGGGCTTGCTGATAAAAAGCTTCCTGCGCTTGGATCTGCTGCTTGAGCAGTGCCGTGTACATGTTTTCCTGCTGCAGCTGGGTCATCTTTTTAAAGATGAAGAAGATGGCGATATCAAAAGCCAGGATCAGACATTCCAGCAGCAGGAAAAAGAAAAGTCCGTTTTCCATGCCGCGGTTCAGGGTCAAATAGTCCAGCGCAGTGGACATAAGGATCGTGATGGACAGCAGGATGAGGAACAGGCCGTTCCAAGATGAGGCCAAGGGCGGCTGCCAAGGCAGTTTTTCCAGGATGTTCTTTTGGAAAGGGCGCAGGATGCAGAGGATCAGCGCTAAGAAGAGCAGCGTAGAGGTGAGCAGTCCGAGAGAATAGTAAGCCATCGAGCCTAGCTCGAGCAGATGCAGGTCTACGGCACAGATCGTCAGTACGAAGGCCATGATATTTTCCAGCAGGATGCCTAGGCCGGCATAGATCAGGATGAGTACGCTTTTGTAGACGATATGACCCTGATAGAGGGCAGTCAAAAGCAGACAGACCACCAGATAGGCCAGTGATCGCTGGTAGGCCTCAGGCAGAAAATTGGAGCTCAAATAGTAAAGCACGATGATCCCGCTGTAAAGAAGCACAAGAAGGGGCTTGGATAGTGATTTGCGCTGCAAAAAGACATTGAGATAAAGCGTCAGCAGCAATACGTCAAAGAGCACGGCAGCCAGATCCATGAGCGGAAAGAGATTCATTTGTTTCTCACTTCCAATACATAGTTTTGGTAGGCGGCCTGAGCGGCGTCTTTATAACGGCGGCTCACCGGCAGCGTGATCGGCGCTTCCTGCGGCTGGCGCAGCAAAGCAGCAGTGCTTTGCAATTTTTTGATATAGCGGCAATTGACGATGTAGCTTTTGTGGATACGGATAAAGTAGTGCACCCGCAAATGTTCCTCCCAGTTGCTGAGCTTGCCGTAGCGTTCGTAGACCTCGCCGCGGCGGTCATAGATCTGCATCTTGCGTTTGTTGGTGGTGAGATAGAGGATATCCTGCATGGCCAATTCGAGCGCTTGGCCGTCCTTTTGGACAGCCAGCGTGTCGTGGTCACAGCGGTAGCGCTCCAGGCAGCGGGCGAATTCCTCAGCGAAAAGCGCATCATCTACAGGCTTGAGCAAAAATTGAAAAGTAGGCAGATGCAGCGCTGTGGCGATATATTCTGTGTGGCTGGTGACAAAGACCAATATAACGTCCGGCAGCCGTTTCAGCAGCGCACTGGCCAGGGCTAGGCCGTTTTGTTCAGCGCCGAGCTCTATGTCCAAAAAGACCAGATCGAATGGTGCGCTGCTCGCAAGCATTTCTTCTCCTGAAGCAAACTCCATGATCGATATCTGCCCCAACGGCTGTGGCTGTGCAGCGATTTTGTGACGCAGTTCCTGGCGAAAAAATGGATCATCTTCACAGATACCAATGAGCATTATCCGCCCCTCCGTTCTAAATTTGTATTAGTATAGCGGCTTGCTGCTAAAAAAGCAACGCCGCTGCAAAAATTAACCGGAAAGTTGTTCTTTCCGGTTACAAAGATTTCCAGACGTTCTCTAAAGCTTGGGTTAGGCAATATCCAAGGAGCGCACCAGTTGTTCCAAGGCGGGCAGATCTTTGATATAAATGGCCGAAGGCAGCCGCTCGATGAGCTCTAGTTTCTCCAGATCAGCCAGGAATTTGATAATATTGGTGCGGTGAACACCGGTGATGGAGCTGATATCTCGGCGGGAAAGGATATTTTCGATGATAACGCCTGATCGGCCAGCAGGCGGCGGTGTGCCGTAGCGATAGGCCAGATGCAGCAGGAAGGAATATACTTTGAACTTGGCATTATGGACATCGTTTACCACCAGTTTTTCGATGCAGTAGATGTATTTTTGATAGATACTTTGGATATAAGCTTCAAAGAGCGCGTCATCCTGCCGGACAGCCGTTGTGAAAAGTTGGCGGTCGGCTAAAAGCAGCTTGCTGTCTTGGATAGCGGCTAGACTGTGGGTGAATTCGTGATTATTATAGTGGATCAGGGTATTTTGTTCGACGATCCACATGAAGCGCTCTTCACCACTGGCATCGGCAATAAAGACTTTGAGCAGGCCTTTATCCAGCAGCGCCACTTTGTCGGAATGCTCGATAGGCCAGTAGACCGTGCCTTTCCTGAGAAACAAGACATCATGCGGCAGCGAAGAAAACACAGGCCGCCACAGGGCGTTGCCCTGCATAAAAGGGTGGGCGTTTTTCATACGTTAGCCTCCATTTTTTGAGCGCAAATGAGTAAGTTTTGCCGTTTGAGGTTGTCTGGACAACCTGCCAGACTATTATAATGCATTATAGTAGGAATTGCAAAAGGTCATTGCATTAGAATATCAAGGAGGCTGATCGATATGGCAGCAAACAGAAAAATCATGGTCATCGGACTGGATGGTATGGATCCTGATCTGACCAGACGGTTTATGAATGAGGGCAAGATGCCCAATGTCAAAAAATTGGTGGAGCAGGGCGCACAGCGGGAGGATCTGCATCTCTTGGGGGCGATGCCGACCATCACGCCCGCTCAGTGGACGACACTGGCGACAGGCGCTTACCCTGGGACGCACGGCATTACAGATTTTTGGAATCAGGATCATGAACGATTGGATACCATCGTCTATTCACTGGACTCCCGACTGTGTCAGGCGGAGCAGATCTGGAACGTATTGGCGGAAAATGGCAAAAAGACGCTGGTCTTTCATTGGCCGGGCAGTTCCTGGCCGCCATCGAGTGATAGCGAAAATCTCTATGTCGTAGATGGCACGCAGCCAGCCGCGGCCAACTACAGTCTGGCCAATACTGATGGTGAAAAGCTTATCATTGCGTCTAAGGAGCAGGACAAGCTCTTGTATCATCCGGCGAATAAAGAGGATACTGGGGCAGACTGCGTGATCGAGCATTTGGAGACGGAGACGCAGGAGGAAGTGGCTCAACATAAAGCTGAAGCGCCTGAAGATGGCGCTACAGGTGACGGAGGCGGGGCTTTTCTGCTGAACCGCTACAAATTGAAAAAGGTGACCAATTTATTTTTAGACTATGGTGAAGGGGCGACGGGGCTGGATTCAGTGCCGTACGATCAGGTGGAGAGCCCTATTCGTCAGGCTGCCGGCTGGGCTGCCGCTCCGGAAGGCGCGCTGGAGTTTTTTGTGATCGCGTCCAATGGTTTGACCAGAAGGCCGTGTTTGATCCTTCCCAATGCTGACGGGATCTATGATACCATCGCCCTCTACCGTTCCAAAAAAGATGCTGAGCCTTTAGCCATCATGCAGGAAAAAGCATTCGCTTTAGATGTGATGGATGAAGTCAATGTCGATGGACAGATGATCCTTTGCAATCGCAGCTACAAATGTTTGGAGATCGCGCCCGACGGTTCCAAAGTCCGGCTCTATATGGGAACGGCTTTTGATCCGCAGTGTGATGAGAGATGGTCGCCAAAGTCCATGCTGCATGAGCTGACAGCTGAGGTAGGACCAGTGCCGTCCTTCAGCCAAATGGGCGGCAAAAATATCGAGTTTTGTCAGGAACTGTTGAATCCGCTGTGGGAGATCAATGCCAGATGGCAGTCCAGAGCTATCCGGGCGGCCATTAAAAAATATGATCTGGATGCTGTCTTTTCGCATACGCACTTCATTGATCACCAGGCTCATCAATACTGGAATTTCGCTTGTCAAAAACCTGGCGCGCCTGATGAAAAATTGTATCAGGATCTGATCGAAAAGGTCTACCATTTTGCGGATGAGTACATCGGTTCTTATCTGCCTCTCTTGAACGAGGGCTGGACGCTGTTCGTTGTCTCTGACCACGGCA
>CABVBB010000205.1 GCA_902496505.1 uncultured Peptococcaceae bacterium | reverse complement strand
GATACATTCGTTGTAGTTCCCTTATGTTTCTTGGAATGATATACTTCGGCAACCAGAGCATCAACATCATCGAGCGTTGTAGTTCCCTTATGTTTCTTGGAATGATATACTAGGGAACGTCAAAAGCCCTTCAAATCATGGTTTGAAGGGCTTTTTGGCCTGCTTATTTTTAAAATTGCAGGCGTTATTTCAGCGAATCAGCACGTTTTTTTCAAAAAAGCTCCAGCTGGATACTGGTCATGGGTTGATCATCAGGCGATGGTTTACCAAGCAGCAGCTCCATCTTTTGATACTGTTTCTCTGTAATGACCAGCAGACGAATGGCTCCGTCATTGGGGATGGCGCTTTTCAGCCGAGCATGATGCTTCTCCACGGTATCGTAGCTGTTGCAGACGCGGGCGTAAACAGAGTACTGGACCATATAATAACCGTCGCTGAGGAGAAAGCTGCGGAATTTGGCAGCGGCTTTGCGCTGGCCTTTGGTCTGTACTGGCAGGTCGAAGAACACCAGCATACGCATAAATCTACTCATACCTGTGCTGCGTCAAGGGCAGCAGCTCAGGCAGGAGCAGTATGCCCTGCCCCTGCGTCACGCAGGCTGACAGACTCTTGACGAGGCGCTCAACAGCGTAATGGGCAGCATGACATTCTCCTCCTGACAACATGGTCATGCTCAACAAACGATACAGCCCCTGCTTATGGTCAGGACTTAGGGTATAGATTTCCTCTGCCCACAGTTCCTCCTGCCCAGCAACATACAGATCGACCAAGGGTCGAAAAGGCTCCAGCAGATCATCGGCCAGATTGAAGGCATTCAGCGCATTGTGATGGTGCAGACCCAGAGAGGGCTCGAAGCCATAGATGGCCAGAGCCCGCGCCACTAGGCCCCGCAGCAAGCTGTAGCCATAATTCAGCGCGCCATTGATCAGCTGGCCATCCCGCCGGATGAAGCCTGAGCCAAAAAG
This sequence comes from uncultured Peptococcaceae bacterium, assembly GCA_902496505.1. Classification (GTDB taxonomy): domain Bacteria; phylum Bacillota; class Peptococcia; order Peptococcales; family Peptococcaceae; genus CABVBB01. The sequence continues at coordinate 4,127 of CABVBB010000205.1, read as the reverse complement.
CGTAGTGAAATAATAGACCGCTGCAGTGGCCTCGACATTAGTGGTATCGCCGGAGCGCACCTCCCGAACCATCGCATACAGGGGCTGTGCATCTTTGCCGCACAGCTCCAGGCATTTGGCTTGATTGGCGATCTTCTGGCAGATGATCTGCTGCCAAAGCTGCTTCTGATATGGCTTGGACAAAGCCAGCTGACTTTCCAGTACTGATAGTCGCCGGCTGTGTTGATAAACTGGAGTAAAGACTGCCGACGGCAAATGCCGATCGTCACAGACATAGATCAACACCCCTGCCTCGGCCAGCCGGCTCAGCACCGCTCCCGTCACGGTGATCTGCTGGTTTTCCAGCATGATGGTCAAAATGTCTTCGATGGGGATGGTCCGCTCAGTATCGGTGACGATCAGCAGCTTCTGACGCCGCACACTGAGACGAGCCGGATTGGTGATCACCAGATTGCGGTAGGCCATCTCATCATCTCCCTCAGCCTAAATGGTTTACTTACTGTTGGTGGGGATCTCGTTTCATCGCTTGAAAACCTTGCCGTTTCTCATGCTTGACCAAATGCCTCCGGCCCAGCACATCCACTTGATACTTTTCCAGCTTGAGCAACGTCTTGATACCTAAACTTTGGATTTTATAAGTCTTATCATGATCGATAACATTCAAACTTCCCGTACTTATTGATGCTGATACATAGTAACAGAAGCATTCGTTCTCTTGCCGCGTCTTAGGCAGACTACTCTTCTCATTGCAGACCGTCCAGGTCATAGGTTTTTTGGCAGTGACCTTCAGCAGATCATTGGGGTACAGAGAAAAGATGAAATCCTCATCTCGCATCTCTTTCCAATCGTCATACGCCTTAAAGGCAACCACTGCCTTATTCGGCAGCTCAGCTCTCACCGTATCAGCGGCATAGATGGGGACAAAGTAATACCCTTCGCCAGCCACCCAGAAGACGTCTATGCGGATCATATCGCCATTGGCTGCTGCGCCGCGGCCTTGGTGTACTGGTACTGTCAAGGTGGCTTTTTCACGGATCTTCACTGAGCGCACCAACGGCCCGGGCTTGCCGCTGGTCGTGGGCTTATAAAACGGCTCCGCGAAAGCCTTGTCTCCCTTACCGCCATAGAGCTGCAGCTGCTTGCGCAAAGCCTCGTAGAGAAGGCGGTCGCTGCTGGGTTTATAGTAACCGTCGATCTCGCCGTCTTTGTCCAGCTTGAGCGCTGTCAGAGGCTTTTTGGAAATAACATATCCTTCTTCCAATTCTCTCGGGCTGCGGATAGTCTCCATATGACCGGCGCCCTTGACCTTGCGCTTGGGCATACGGGAGACGAAGACTGGCTCGAGCTCCTCGACCTCGGCATAGCTGGGCAGATAGAGCTGTGCCCGAAGCGCCTCAGGATCGCGGGAAAGCCGCATGTCCAATTCCTGCCGGAATTCCGGCCAGGGCAAGGGGAAGCGGTGCACCACTTCGCCGGTCAAACGGTCGATGACCGCCTCACCCTCTGCTGCATAGCGATCCTTGTACCCTTTGCTGTAATCGCTGACCCGCTTGATCATGCCATCAGTCACGCAGGCGATCACCACCGCGTCCAGCGCATGATGCAAATCGCCATCCTCCCGGAGCTTGGTGAGCCCCCAGCGCTTGCGCATATAGGCCGTTACTGCGCCGTTGACCGCCATGATGGTCTTTTTGCGGCCAGTCAGATTAGGCGTGAGCAGCAAATGATCCTTGAGGTAATTATACAATAGTCGAGAGATATACTTAGTATCATTAAGATTGCGTTCCTTAAAGGCCGCCTCTTCCTCTGGCGTGATCTCTGTCTTAAGCAGCGCTTCCTGCTTGCGCTTATTTTTGATCTGCTGCTTGACCCAGACGATGAAGTCCTCTTGACGCCCCTGCGCGGTCAAATAGACCATAGGCAGGCGATTGCCCTTATGCTGATTTTCTGCAGTCAGCACCAGCACTTTATTGGTATAGCGGTCGTCAAAGCTCTGACTGTAGGGGATGATATGATCGATCTCCGCATAGCCTGTGTCAAACAACCGCTGGATCTCCAAAGGCTTGAGCGAATAGGCGCAGTGTCCATCCTGTTCCTGCCAGAGCTTGTACTTGACGATATCCAGCCCGGTAGGATTGGTTTTGCCAAATTCCGTCCGGATACGCTCCTTGATGCGCTCATTTTCCGCTTGATTGCCCGCCATTTCTTTTTCCAGAGCCTTGCGCTCCTGAAAATCCTTGGCCATCTCGCGGGCCAGCTCGATAGACACATACGCTGGGGAGTCGCCATAGCGCTGGATCAGAGCATTGATGACTTTGATGGTCTGCGCTACCGCCCGCCGCACCACGGGATTGGTGATATCTTCAAATTCCGGCACGACCGCTGGCAGAAATTTGCTCTTTTCCCCACTGGCATGACCTTGAAAATCATAGCCTGCCTGCGTACAGGCGTCATTGTAATTGAGTCCCAGCTCCAAATGAGGCAGGATCTTTTCGCAGGCTTTGATCGACAAGTGGCCAAATTTGCTGAAAGAGGGCACTGCTAAGAGCGCGTCCTGATCTTCCGCGGGGATATTGTTCTCCGCAAAATATTCCCGCAGCTTGTCATCGCTTTTATACACTGTCAGCCCATAGGCCACAGCATTGAGCTGCTCCACCGTATAAGCGTCGATGCGGTGCTCGCCCCGCACACTGAGCGCCTTACGCAATGTATGATAAGCGGTAAAGGCCGGGAACTTGGCCTTCTTCTCCACCTCGTCCACCGGCTTTGCGCCATAAGAAAGGTCAGAAAAATATTCGCTGGCCGATAGCTTGAGCGCCTTGCGCAGGCTGGCATAGGTCAGATTGGCCTTAGCCTTGGCCAGATCCACCAAATGGAAGCGTTCCTGATCAGTCAAACGCCGCCAGCTGCCTGTGCTGCCCACGCGCAGATGATTGAGCTTTTGCAGCAGGGTAAAGTATTCATACGTATAAGCGGCCTTGGCCGCACGCTTCTCCTCTGGTTCAAAGGTGCAGCTGCCCACCATCTTGGCGATCATATCTCCGCCATACGGGCTGTTGCCGCCAGGCCCCTGATCAAAGGACCGCTGCGAGGTGAAAATAGCCAGATATGCTGCTTCCAGCGTTTCATCAGCCCAGGGATTGCCCCACTGCCGCTGTTTAGCAAAGAGCAGCTCGATCTCCGCCACCAACATAGCACGATCCACCGTATTTAAATAGCTGTCTTTCTTATTGCGCTTAGCCTCGCGGAATTTTTCATCACGATAGAGCATCTCTCCCACTGTGCGGTAGCCTTTCTCAGCAAACAGCGCCTGATTGTCCGCCACTGCCTGGGTCAAGCGGCCTGCCTCCTTGTCCGCCTGCGTATCGCTCTTGCGGTTGGACTTAAAGCCGCGCCGCTGGGCCAAATGGATGAGCAGTCTTACCCAGTCCTCTTTGTTCAGCACTTCATCCAGCGCCCGCACACGGATGCTGTAAATATCCTCCAAGGGTTGGCCGCTGTCATAGATGGCAGCGATCTCTTCCCGTGTCAGGTAATTTTTTTGCTCCAGCAAATATTTGATCCGCTCCAATCGGTGCCGATGCCGTCTCAGACGACGCCGGGCACTGCGGGCCTCTCTGCGGGGCAGGGCCAGAGACGCGCCGTCTTTGGGATTTTCCGCCGCATCGAAAATTCTGACACCTAAGTCAATGATGCGGATCGGCTCATCCTCTGTATTGAGCTCGACCGCAGCCCAGCCTACTGACGTAATGCCGATGTCCAAACCAATTTTGTAATACATCGCTTTCCGCTCCTTTATCCATCATTTCCCCCTATAAAAAGATAACGACCTACCGAAGGCAGGTCGTTAGAGCTTTTCGGTTTTCTACCTTATTGTAGCAACCTTAATAGTTCTTGGAATGATATACTATTATGATTTATATTCTAGCAGATCATAAGACAGCTGTCAATATTTTCCCCAGGATCTCATCTTCACCGCCGCACGCACCGCTTAGGCCGAGACGGCTTTCTTACCAAGGCGGGAGGCTATGTCGGGGTCTTCGGGCAATATCAGGGAGGATACGGCAGTCAGGATGCAGATGCCGACGATGATCCAGAGCACCACATCAACGCCTTGAGAATCGCCG